>CASFCZ010000091.1 GCA_949293325.1 uncultured Eubacteriales bacterium
ATCAAGTACCTTGGGCTTGTCCCATACCCCCTGATAAAGCTGGGTAATGGCTATTTCCTCACAGCGTTTTTTCAGCATAGGGCTGTTTCTTCCCGTAATTATAACGGGAACTATGCCAATATCAGGCAGGATATGGTGTATACCGTAGCCGTCCTTGCAGTTAAAGGACTTGTAAAGCTCACCCTCCGAACCTATATGCAGCATTCCGTCGGTTAATGTTCCGTCAACATCCATAACTAAAAATTTAATATCCATACATTCCTCCATATCCCTTACCTTTTTCATATAATTATAAAGGATTTTCCAATACAGTACAAGGAATAATACAGGTTTAGCTATCTTTCACATGGAAAAATAAAGGCATTATTAATGGATTTCTGTAAAACAAGGGAGGCGTCCTCTGCTGTAATTATACTATCTCCGCTTACATCGGTAAGTTTCGTAAAAAGATCGGGGTAGGCAGTTTCACAGGGTGTTATAAAGGAATTGTCCAGAACCTTCTGCAAAATCAGGGCACTGTCATCTGCCGTTACCTTTCCGTCTGTATTTATATCCCCTGTAATGGGTAGGGTATCCGTTGTTGTATCAGAAGCATTTAACAAAACCGTACTGAAGCCACCCCAATACTTTGTACCTCCCAACTGCCAGTGAACATGATACCTGTCACTGTTATGGGCATCCACTATGGGAGTACCTGCGGAGTTTGTACCTACACAAATGGCGGCGTGGCTGTACCTGGTCCCTGAGGAGTTTAAATACCATACGGGATTGCCCTTTTTAACCTGACTCTGGTCAGGGTTGTCTATAAGTTTACCCTTTGCAGCAAAATATTTCCGCTGGTCGGGAACATAGGTCCAGGATGAGGATCTGTCACTATAGGAACGCCAGAACCAATTTTCGTCCATGGGCATTCCCCCTGCCTCTATTGCCTGGGATACAAAGTTGGCACAATCACCACCTACGGAATTGTAATCACTGTAGGCAGGGTTATAATTTAACCAGTAGGTATCGGCATACTCCGCCGCCCTGTCAGGGGAATAGGTATAATTTCCATAGGCATTAAGGCTATTGACCTCATTGTCCAATGCAGGTTCCATATCCTCAGGTACAGTGTAAAATACCGACCTCATACCTGTAACATCAGACTCGTCATAGGTATCCTCTGAAATAATATAACCGTTTGGAGTATGTAAAAGCACAAGGCTGTGGTCTGTACCAAAGCCTGAAGTATCACAGTTAACCCTGTCATCTGACAGATCGTCATAGTCATAAAATATCCACTCCTTCAGGCGGACATTGACGGAATTATCCCCATACTCCACACCTTGTATATACAGGGCATTACAGGCATCCAGAAAAACCAGATTATACTCCTCCTCCATTGCCCTCACCAGATTATGCCTTTTTTGGATTTCCTCCTGCATAATTACCGAATAGGAATTTTTGTTATATGACAAAGAGGGGCTTTTAAAATCCATACACCTTGTGTCAAAGTACTCCCTGAGGACAGCACCAAAGTCGTAGTCCTCAATATTACCATTCTCAAGCCACACCTCACTTAACTGACGGGCATTCCTGTACTCCTGACCATATATCTCACCCACAAATATCAAAGACAGCATTATTCCTACCCCAACAGCAGGAATAAATCTCCTGAAAATCCCCTTCATATTATCTTCCTCCTTTTTTTACCTCCCTGACCTTAAAGTATATCAACGCCCTGTTATTATAGCATCCACGAAAGTCCCCTTTCAACATGAAGGAATTTCCTATAAAAAAAATCCGAAGCCACCGCCTCGGATTTCATATTATTTAAACTGATTGCTTTCCCTGTTATAGCTGTAATCAATCATCCCAAGCCTTTGGGAGATAACAGCAGGATCCACACCCTCACCCTTTGCAAGGTCCTCAAGGCTTGAGTATCTGTCCCTTAAGAGGGTATTGACCACACTAAGCATCATAACAGGGTCATTGGGAAGGGTATTCATTTTTCTTTACCAGCTTTCTTACATATTTAAAGGTTTCCTTTTCGCCCTTTTCCGCAAGCATGGTAAGGAGGCTTTCAATAAGGGCAGAGGTTTCGGGATGAATATCCCTTGTTTTCTTACCCCGAAGAAAGTAGTCCAGGGCTGACCTGTCCGTATACTTGTCACCGCCGTATATCTTGCTTGCGGCAATCCTGTCACAGAGCATCTCCGCAACATACCTTACAGGCATTTTAACTGTAAACATCTGCTTTGTAACTGTATCATAGTCCGTCCAGTACTCAAAGTGATGCTTGTTTCTGCCCTTGTGGTGCATCCATGCACGGGAATAGCCTATTATCTCCCTTTCACGCTCGTTAGGGCTGCGATAGCCCTGATAGTATTTTACACCGGGAATAAATTCCTCAGGGGAGTACTTGGAAAGGTCGTGTAAAAGTCCCTGCCAGAATATGCCTGCCTTAAAGCAATGCCACATAACCTTATGTCTGTGTCGTGTAATGGTGGAAAAGTGTCCCCATAAATTACTCATTATATCACCGCTTTATTAAAGGGTGCCGATATACGACACCCTGTATAGTTTAATTTAACTGCTCTTTAACAAAGTCCTTAATGGCATCCCTGTCAATAACGTGCTTATGAATAACCTCTCTCTTGTCAATGCCCTTAATAGGCTCTGGAACGGAAGTAGAGCTTACTTCACTGAGCTTATCAAGTGCTGCAAATGGGTCTATACCCTCATACTCAGGGCTGATAGCCTTAAGCACATCCTTGGCAAACTTGTATGGGCTTGCTGTGGAAACAATGACATCAGGTGTATTGTCACCTGTCTGGCTAAGGTACTTTTTATAAGCACTATAGGCAACTGCCGTATGGGTATCCATAACATAGCCTGTCTCCTTAAATACCTCTCTGATGCCTGCAAAGGTTTCATCTACGGTGGCGAACTCTCCTACAAAGCCCTCATCCACCTTAAAGTCGTATCTGCCACCATTTGAAAGATCTTTCATAAGCTGGGCAGTCTTTTCAACAGAGCCTGAAACATGATAGAGAAGTCTTTCAAGGTTGCTGGAAATAAGTATATCCATAGATGGGGAAACTGTAACGATAAAGTCCCTGTTTATATCATAACTGCCTGTACCAAAGAAGTCATAGAGAACCTTATTGTCGTTAGAAGCACAAATAAGCTTATTAACAGGCAGACCCATATTTTTTGCATAGTAGCCTGCAAGGATATTGCCGAAGTTACCTGTAGGCACTGTAAAGTTGATCTTATCTCCCATATTTATCTTGCCTGCCTTGACCATCTGACCATAGGCATAGAAGTAATAAACTATCTGGGGAGCAAGTCTGCCGATATTAATGGAGTTAGCAGAGGAGAACACATATCCCCTTTCCTTAAGCTCCGCCTTAAGGTCATTGTCGGTAAATATACGCTTAACCGCGGTCTGGGCATCGTCAAAGTTACCTCTGATACCTGCAACACAGGTGTTAGCACCCTTCTGGGTTACCATCTGTGCCTTCTGTACATCGGAAACACCCTCCTCAGGGAAGAATACAATTATCTTGGTGCCCTCCACATCTGCAAAGCCCTCAAGGGCAGCCTTGCCTGTATCACCGCTTGTGGCAGTTAAGATAACAATTTTTTCACTTACGCCGTTTTTAACTGCGGCAGTCTTTAAAAGGTAAGGGAGAATGGACAGAGCCATATCCTTAAAGGCAATGGTTCTGCCGTGGAAAAGCTCAAGGAAGTTGCCCTTGTTATTTACCGCAAGGGGTGCAATAAGGGGTGTATCAAACTTTTCGTCATAGGCGGAGTTGATACAATGTCTTAATTCCTCCTCGGTGTAGTCTGTAAGCACAAGCCTTAAGACACGGTAAGCAAGCTCCCTGTAGTCCCATGAAAGAATATCCTCCAGCTGAAAATCCATCTTTGGCATGGTATCAGGTACATAAAGACCTCCGTCATCGGCGATACCCTTAACTATAGCCTGACTTGCAGTAAGATAATTTTTGTCCCCACGGGTACTTTTATACATAATATTCATAGCGTTATAACCTCTTTATTTCTTCACATCGTATACAGAATACATTTTACTCCATAACAGAGCCTTTGTCAATTCTTTTGAGGGCAGGAGAAATAATTGGGCAAGTGGCAAAATTAATTGACCCATAAAAAAGTCGGAAAATGCGAAGAAGTATATTATACACATCCCTAAAGCAGTTGGAAAAGAGGAAGTATCAAAAAAGGTAACGGAAAATTACCTGCAGCAGATAGAAAATCGGATAAATAATTACCCAAGGAAAATATTAGGTTATAGAACAGCCAATGAGAGGGCTAACCACCTCAGACGGTGGTTAAAATTTTCTGGCTCAAAATTTAATAATAGAAAAGAGCACTTAAATTTTAAAAAGTGCGACAATTAAACCTGCAATTTTTAAGAAAGTGTACAATGTATTCTTTTACTTGATTATTTTTGTAATAATAAATATAATATATAGTATAGAATTTATTGTAGGGGAGGAATTTAATATGGCTCTTATTAAATGTCCGGAATGTGGAAGGGAAAATGTTTCAGACAGTGCAGAATCTTGTCCGAATTGCGGATTCGGTGTGAAAGCATATTATAAAGAAATTGAAATGCAAAAAGAATTGGAAAAACAACGAATAGAGCGTGAAATAAAAGAAAAAGAAGAACAGAAACAGCAAGAAGAAAAAGAACAAGCAGAATTAGATACTATCAAAATGCCAAGTAAACCAAGTATAGGGCAAATTCTATTGATATTTGGTATTATATTCGTACCATTTATGTTATTAGGGCTTTTATTACCACACGCATTAGGGTTTTGGTTTTTTTTAATATTTTGGTTTATTGTTGCTTTTTCTACATATAATGATAACTTAAAGGATTATGAAAAAGCACAAAAAGATTTTAAGAAATATCAAAAAGATAAATTAAGCAGAATAAAAATGGAAAAAGAAATGACTGATTATAAAAAACGTACTGCCCCTAAATGCCCTATGTGTGGTTCGACTAATATTGAAAAAATATCTACTGCAAGCAGAGCCGTATCAGTTGCAACAGTTGGCCTTGCAAGCGGAAAAATCGGAAAACAATATAAATGCAAAAATTGTAAACATATGTGGTAAATATATAAACAGTTAAAAGGTGGATCAAATTTGAATCTGCCTTTTTTATTGCACCTGTAGTTAAGTAAGAAAAGGGCAAACAATGATAGTGTCAGATAGATTAAAGATTGGGCTAAACTATAGTCGAGCCCTTAAAAATTTTTTTGTAAGCAGAACAAAATATAAATTTATTGCTTTATATATGATAATCTTATATAATAGAATAACAAAGGATTATCCCATTTCATTATTATTGATGGAGGTGACAAAATGAAAAAGCTGATAACCCTTTTATCAGGTATACTTCTTATGAGTATCAGTGTTTATGCCGAAGAATCCAGTCCATGGGCAAAGGAAAGCATTGATGGAGCCATAGAGGCAGGCATTGTACCTGATACACTACAATCAGACTATACTGAAAATATAACCCGTAAGGATTTCTGTTATCTTGCGGTACAGACCTATATGGCTAAGACAGGCTACACCATTCCTGATTACTTACAGACGCCCTTTACTGACATTGATGACGACTATGTTACTGCCGCATACAGTCTGGATATTGTATCAGGGGTAGGGAATGATATGTTTAACCCCGACAGTGACATTACACGCCAGGAGGCAGCTGTAATGCTTAATAACCTTGCCTATATGGCAGGGGTAGACAACAGCAATGTCAGGGAAAATAAGTTTGCTGATGATGAATACTTTGCCAACTGGGCAGAGGATGCCATATATCGTATAGCTGCCATTAACAACGGGGATACGGCAGTTATGTCAGGCACAGGGGACAACAAATTTTCCCCATGGATGAACTACACAAGGGAACAGGCAATCACCACCATGTACCGGCTATATAGCTGTGATGCCACACCTGTACTGGTACCTCCCCCTCAGTATGACAACAAGATTTATGTGGACTCGCTGGGGTACTTCGATACAAATAACTATACCTTTACCATTAATGATATTAATTTACCAAAGAATTACTCCGGAAAAATCTATACTATAAGCAATAATCAGATATACTATATTTTATATAAGAATCCACAGAATATTTCTAACTTAAGCATACGCAGACGGGGCAGAATTCTTTATAAAATGAATACCGACGGCACAGGCAATACAGCACTTACACCGGAGTCTTCCGATATTTATGTTGGTCACAGATATATATACTATGTGCCTGTAGATGCCAAAACCACCATAGTGCGGGTAAATCTTGACGGCACAAACCCTATAAGGGCTGATTTTTCAGAACAGTGCGGAGAAATAGGCTGGTGCAGCATAGAAGCTGATGATATGACAAAGGCTTATATTAACCTGAATACCGGGTCCATTTATAATGAATGGCACCACACAGGGCATAAATACACCTATGATTTTATAACCGGTGAAGCTGTGGAAATATCTAATGATACCCTTACAGAATGGATGAGGACTGATACTGTCTACGACGGAAAGTACAAATATTATATACACGAAATTTTACTTGACGCATATAGGAATATGACAACCTATAAGCTGCACAGATGCAATATGGACGGTACCGGTGACATTATTCTTAATCCCCGCCTGCAACGGGATTATACCCTTTCAAACCCACCGGTTATTTATAAAGATAAGGTATATATACCCGATATAAGTGACCTTAAATTTGCTATTTTTATTTATGACAGCCAGGGCAATGAATCAATCTTTTTTCCTTCACCTGTAGAAACAGAGAAGCATCCTACTTTATATGATACGCCCCATGGCTTTATCGGTATAAAGGACGACAGAATATATTATACCCACACAACAGGAAGCTACAGTAATCCCCAGCCCCACTTACACAGTGTAAATATTGACGGGACAGATGATAAACAGCTGACATATGTAACAGATGATGGTAGAGAGATTATACTTGACAATTAATAAAGGGTATAAGGATTAAGTTCAAACCAATGAGCTTAATCCTTTTTTATTTTTTTCGGTTGCTATTTTTACCAGAACTTTCTCCATATATAGTGATTTGCAAATCAAATAAAAATAAAGGAGAATGTTTATGGAAACAATTAACAATTTTAAGGGGTTGTTAGTGTATACAACTTCAGACACAAAATATAATGATATTACTATTAGAAATATCTCAGCGGGACTCCCTGATATATTAGATTATGTTATACTTGACAGAGAATCAAACAAACCATATGCTTCTCAGGTTCTTGAGATAGCTAAAAAGATATATGCATACAGACCTGATGCAAGATTCTGGATTGGCACACCCAGATATGACCAATTTGAACATCCATCCTTTGATTTTATCAAGGGCAGTATCGAAGAAATTAAAAACACCTTTATGAATGACAGCGTAGGACAAGCAATTTGGAATAATAGAGTTAAGGGTATTTATCTTAATATGGAAGCTTTATATAACACCATAGATTACAACTTGAGTTCTAATCAAAATGATAATGGCTGTCTAAGCGTAACAAGGAACTTATCAAATTATGTCCACAACACTCTTGACCTTAATCTTCTTTGGATACCATATTATGGGTTCAAAGGCGATACGGGTATTGATTTAACCATGAAAACAATTAAAGACCTTGCCTATATGGTTGCACGTACAGACTTTTTTGATATTGTTATTATTCAGCCTCATTATTACCCTAAAAGTGGAGTAGTTGAAAATTTAGATGCTGTTAAATATAGCATAAACTGTAATAATATTTGCTACAGGGATGGTGTAGAGGTATTTACGAGAACTCATCATAGAGCTAAAATTGGCTTCGAGATGGAAGTTGAAAATTTATCCTCAGATGGGGATGGTAAGAAACGTAATTGTTACGAAAGGTATGTACAAACATTTAAAAATTTTAATGCACCCATGTGTTATTATGCCGGCGGACTAACCCTTTTACAGTATAACTATCCTCTGATTGGACTTTTCTTTGATACTGTGTATGGTGATGCAGATCAAAACGGCATTTTATCAGCAAATGATGCAGCTATAATACATCAGTATACATCATTCGGTGCACCAACTCCCCAAATTATAAGTATCTGTGATGTAGATGGAAGCGGCTATCTTACAGCATTGGATGCATCATATGTACTCCAGAAAACATTGGACGATTCTTTTGTTTTCCCAATTATAGAAAGAATTTACAATCACTCTTAAGTGGCGATAGAACTGGTAGAATAATTAAATATATTATTGTTAGCTTTTAAGCACCAATAAGGGGGGCAGTAACTAACCTGACACCCCCCTTAGTTATGTTATTGTGCATGGGCAGTAATTCAACAATGATAATTATCCACAAAAGAAGCAATGTGGAAATATTTTTGTAAACAAATCTTGAATATATATTTTTTTAATAAACATTTATTTCATATAATTTATTTTAATGTTCTTTATAAATACGCAAAACCAACATGCTTAACACTTTAAATTATATTATTAATTAAATATTTTATATTTAATATCTCATTGCATCCTTACCATCAAGCTTTGCACTGCCATAAGCTATTTCTCTTGAATCATCTATATACCGGTAGTATAATCTGTCATTAACTATACCTATCAGACAGCATTGAAATTTATCCAGGGCCCTGAAATGAATAACAGATGTATTGCCTTTTTCATCAAATTTTAAAATAACATAGGTATCACCGAAGCCTTGGTATATAGGCACATACAAATTATTTTTATAAAGTCTGAGGGCACCGTTTGTTTCAAAACTCCAGCGATCTTCTGCCAGATCATCATACAGAATTATATCCTCTGTGCCATCTGTTTTGCATCTATGCAATTCATACTTGGCATTCAAACGAACTACATCAAAAACTTTTTCATATATATAATATACATATTCCCCATCTGTAACAGATGAACTTCTCATCCATTTGGTCATATTCTCTTTAGGTACTTCCTCCATTGTCCCTGTTGAAAAGTCATAGGCATATATTTTTTTGGCTAAATAATAGCTCTCCGGAAAACAGCAGGCATTAACATCTATATAAGCAATGCCGTTAATATCTGTCCACACACCACACCAGCCATCATCATGATAGCACATTGAGGAAAAATCTGCTTTCACCTCTCCTGTACCGTCAAGATTTGTACGT
Organism: uncultured Eubacteriales bacterium; assembly: GCA_949293325.1. Classification (GTDB taxonomy): domain Bacteria; phylum Bacillota; class Clostridia; order Lachnospirales; family CAG-274; genus CALWRD01. The sequence goes on from CASFCZ010000091.1 coordinate 9,223, forward strand.
ATTACCGTTGACCTGGCATCAGCAGGAGAATAATAAATATATCTGTGGCTCAGATACACCTTAACTGACTCAGGTGTAAGTGCTGTATTGCCTGTACCGTCTGTATTTACTTTATACAGCACTTCCCTGGATGTACCTGTCTTATAAAATCCATCTGATATAATATAATATATTTCATTACCACTTACCGTAACTATATAAAAATACGTATTTTCAGGAAAGGTAATTACAGTTTCTTCAGTATGATTTACCGTATCAAACTTTGTAATCTTATTATCATTCCGAAATCTAAAGTATATATTTTCATCATTCTGGGGTATCAGTACAGGTGCCGCCTCACAATTATAAAGGCGGTACATTGTAGCCACAGCCTGCTCCCTTGTGTAGTTCATCCATGGGGAAAACCTGTTATTCCCCGTACCTGTCATAACCGGTGTTCCTCCGCTGTCAACGGCTGACACCTTATATATGGCATCCTCTGCCCAGTCGGCAAAATACTCCTCATCTGCAAATTTATCTTCCTTAACTTTACTGTTGTCCACCCCTGACATATATGCAAGGTTATTTAGCATTACCGCTGCCTCCTGGCGTGTAATGTCGCTGTCGGGGTTAAACATATCATTCCCCACCCCCGATACAATACCAAGTGAAAAGGCAGCGGTAACATAATCATCATCAATATCTTTAAATTTAGTCTGTAAGCCATCGGGAATTGTATATCCCGTTTTAGCCATATATGTCTGCATTGCCAGGCGGCAGAAATCCCTGCGGCTGATATTTTCTGTATAGTCCGACTGTAAATCCTCAGGTACAATACCTGCCTCAATAGCATTATTGATAGTTTCCTCCGCCCATGGGCTACAGTCTGCGGCATAGGCAGTGGCAGTCATAAGCAGTATACAGGCTAGAACTGATATAAGTTTTTTCATACTATTTCCCTCCAATATATAAATATGTCTTAACAAAAGCCCCTGATATTATAATTTAATTCAATAATATCTCATAATCTATTAAATTTATTATATCATATGTATTAATAAAGTTCAAGCTAATTAAACACTAACTAAAAACTTAGCATTTTATACCATCCGCAACAAATATAAATTTATTGCTTTATATATGATAATCTTATATAATAGAATAACAAAGGATTATCCCCTTTCATTACTATTGACGGAGGTGACAAAATGAAAAAGCTGATAACCCTTTTATCAGGTATACTTTTTATGAGTATCACTGTTTATGCCGAAGAACCCAGCCCATGGGCAAAGGAAAGCATTGACAGAGCCATAGGGGCAGGTATTGTACCCGATACACTACAATCAGACTATAGGGAAAATATAACCCGCAAGGAGTTTTGTTATCTTGCGGTACAGACCTATATGGCCAAAACAGGCTACACCATTCCTGATTACTTACAGACACCCTTTACTGACATTGATGACGACTATGTTACTGCCGCATACAGTCTGGATATTGTGTCAGGGGTAGGGAATGATATGTTTAACCCCGACAGTGACATTACACGCCAGGAGGCAGCTGTAATGCTTAATAACCTTGCCTATATGTCGGGGGTGGACAACAGTAATGTAAGGGAAAATAAGTTTGCTGATGATGAATACTTTGCCAACTGGGCAGAGGATGCCATATATCGTATAGCTGCCATTAACAATGGGGATACGGCAGTTATGTCAGGCACAGGGGACAACAAATTTTCCCCATGGATGAACTACACAAGGGAGCAGGCAATCACCACCATGTACAGGCTGTATGGCTGTGATGCCGTACCTGTGCTGATACCCCAAAGTGACGATAGCTTTTATTTCACTTTCCATTGG
>CASFCZ010000092.1 GCA_949293325.1 uncultured Eubacteriales bacterium
TACCGGTATGTGTGGTGCCTGTCGTCTTACAGTAGGCAATGAGGTGAAGTTTGCCTGTGTTGACGGTCCTGAATTTGACGGACACCTTATTAACTATGACGAGGCAATGCGTCGTCAGGCAATGTACAAGACAGAGGAAGGTAGAGCTAAGCTCAGGTTTGAAGAAGGAGCTACCCATAAAAACGGTGGCTGTGGTTGCGGAGGTGACAAATAATGGCTGACAGAATGCATAGAGTACCTGTACGTGAACAGGATCCAAAGGTAAGGGCAACTAATTTTGACGAGGTATGCCTTGGTTACAACGAAAGTGAGGCAATGGAGGAGGCTTCCCGCTGTCTTAATTGTAAAAATCCCCATTGTGTTGCAGGTTGTCCTGTAGGTATTGATATTCCGGGTTTTATTTCTCATCTGAAGACAGGTGACTTTGAGGGGGCTGCTGCTGAGATAGCTAAGTACAGTGCACTTCCTGCTGTATGCGGACGTGTATGTCCACAGGAAACCCAGTGTGAGGGTAAATGTGTACTTGGTATCAAGGGCGAGCCTGTTTCAATAGGTAAGCTTGAGAGATTTACTGCTGACTATGCCCGTGAGCATGGTATTTCAACTGCATCGGCAGCAGAGCCAAACGGTAAGAAGGTAGCAGTTATCGGTGCAGGCCCTGCAGGTCTTACCTGTGCAGGAGACCTTGCCAAAAAGGGATATGAGGTAACTATCTTTGAGGCACTCCATAAGGCCGGCGGTGTACTTGAGTATGGTATCCCTGAGTTCCGTCTGCCTAAGGAATCAGTTGTTAAGGCAGAGGTTGAAAATATTAAAAAGCTTGGTGTTAAAATAGAAACCAATGTCATTATAGGCAGAACAATTACTATTGATCAGCTCCTGGATGAGGAAGGCTTTGAGGCAGTATTTATCGGTTCAGGTGCAGGTTTGCCTAAGTTTATGGGTATCCCAGGAGAAAATGCTAACGGTGTATTCTCCGCTAATGAGTTCCTTACCCGTGTAAATCTTATGAAAGCCTTTGATGATGACTATGATACACCTGTTAAGATAGGTAAGAAGGTTGCTGTTATTGGCGGTGGTAACGTTGCTATGGATGCAGCACGTACAGCCCTCAGACTTGGCAGTGAAAGTCATATAGTTTACAGACGTGCTGAGGAGCAGCTTCCTGCCAGAGTTGAAGAAGTACATCATGCCAAGGAGGAAGGTGTTGTATTTGACCTCCTTACTAACCCTACTGAGATCCTCGTGGATGAAAATGGTTGGGTAAGTGGTATGAAGTGTATAAGGATGGAGCTTGGTGAGCCTGACGAAAGTGGCAGACGCAGCCCCGTTCCTATTGAGGGTTCAGAGTTTACCATGGATGTTGATACGGTTATAATGAGTCTTGGTACCTCACCTAATCCACTTATCAGCTCCAATACTCCCGGTCTTGAAACCAATAAGCGCAGATGTATTGTTGCCGAGGAGGAAACAGGTCTTACCTCAAGGGAAGGCGTTTATGCCGGCGGCGATGCAGTAACAGGTGCAGCTACCGTTATCCTTGCCATGGGTGCAGGTAAAAAGGCTGCCGCAGCCATTGACGAGTATTTAAGTAATAAGTAATGGGATTAAGAAAGGTTTATTCTGATTGAAAGGCTTTCAACATAGCTGAAAAAGATTTAGTAAAACATTTAGAGGGCGTTAAATGCCCTCTTTTTTGAGGTAATTATGGAAATAATCAAAATGGACGAAAAGTATGTGGAGGATTTTCTGAATCTGAGACTCAGTCTGTTTCGTGAGCTGGGGGAAATCCATGCTTCGACAGATATAAGTGAGCTGAGAGAGGTAACAAAAAATTATTACCTTTTACATATTAACAGGGATTTAATCAGTTTTGGCGTAACAGAAAAGGGGAATGTTGTATCAACTGGAGCTGTCTGCCTTTTTGACAGGATACCATATATAGAAAATCTTAGAGGAAGAGAGGGCTATGTACTTAATATATATACCACGCCAGAGTACAGGGGAAAGGGGTATGCAGGTAGGCTGACTGAGAAAATCATTGAATATGCCCGGAAAAATAAAATAAAAAGATTGTGGCTTAACAGTAGTAATGCCGGCAGAGGAGTATATGAAAAATACGGTTTTATTGAAAAGGATAATGAAATGGAGCTTTTTCTCTAATTTTATGTAAGTAGAATTTTTCCTTGCGTATTTATTTGATAGGAGTTATAATATTAAAATTGAACTTATTTACTGAGAGGTGTATTATGACTGATATTTTAGTTAAATTGTTTGTAAAAAAAGGGTCTGATATAATGGATCCTAAGGTACGTGAAAAGTATGGCCTTTTAAGTGGCGGTGTGGGTATAGTGTGCAATATTTTTCTTTGTATTATCAAGCTCCTTGCAGGATTGCTTACTTCATCCATATCCATTATGGCTGATGCCTTTAACAATCTTTCCGATGCAGGTTCGTCCATAGTTACTTTTATTGGATTTAAACTTGCAAGTAAGCCTGCCGATAACGAACATCCATACGGTCACGGCAGGTATGAGTACATATCGGGTTTGGTTATTGCCGCTGTTATTCTTATAATGGGCTTTGAGCTTTTAAAGTCCTCTGTTGATAAGATAATCCACCCTGAAGATATGAATTTTTCCATAGCCTCTGTAGTGATACTTGTTGTATCAATCCTTGTTAAGCTGTGGCTTAATCTGTTTAACCGCAAACTTGGCAAGAGGCTTGATTCTTCACCTATGCTTGCTACAGCTGCTGACAGTCTTAACGACTGTATTGCAACTTCCGTTGTACTGATTGCCCTTATAGTTAATATGGTGGCGAGAGTAAATATTGATGGTTATGCAGGTGTACTTGTTGCCCTTTTTGTTATATGGGCAGGCTTTAATACCGCAAGAGATACTATAGAGCCTCTGCTGGGTCAGGCTCCGGATCCTGCATTTGTTAAAAGCATTGAGCAGCAGGTGCTTTCCCATAAGGGTATTATAGGTATACATGATATGATAGTACATGACTATGGCCCGGGAAGGATAATAGTTTCTCTCCATGCAGAGATACCCTGTGATATGAATGTTATGGAGGCCCATGATATAATAGACAATGCGGAGGAAGAAATCAAGAAAAAATTTAACTGTGACATAAGTATACATATGGATCCTATTGCTGTTAATGACAGCAAGACGAATGAACTTAAGGCAATGGTAAATGAAATAATACATAGCCTTGATGAAAAGCTTAGTATGCACGATTTTCGTATTACTGATGGACCTTTAAGGACAAATCTGATATTTGATCTTGTGCTGCCCTTTGAGTTTAAGTTAAGTGATGGACAGGTTATAGAATATGTTAATGATAAGCTTAAGGAAAAAAGTGAAAATTATTTTGCGGTTATCCATATAGATAAGGCAGTTATGTAAAGCATTGGTCTAATTTGAGAAATATCCTGATTTTACAAACTTCAGTATTGAAAAACAATGGGACTTTTTAATTAAAAGCCGCTATCCTTCAGACGAGGATAGCGGCTTAATTTTATGCTTTAATGTCAGTCTTCAAGTCTTGCCTCAAGTTTAGCCTTAGCTTCCTCATAACCCGGCTTGCCAAGAAGCGCAAACATATTTTTCTTATATGCTTCAACACCTGGCTGATCAAAGGGATTAACTCCAAGGAGATAGCCGCTTACACCAAGGGTTTTTTCGAAGAAGTAAACCAGTTCTCCGAAGGTGTAAGCATCAGCCTTTTCTATTTCAATAACCATTGTAGGTACGCCACCGTCGATGTGTGCAAGATAGGTTCCGCCGTAAGCCTTGCTGTTTACATACTGAATGTTCTTGCCTGCTGCAAAGTTAAGACCATCAACGTTTTCAGGATCGGTATTGATAACGATGTCCTTCTTGGCGTTTTTGATCCACAGTACAGTTTCAAAAAGGATACGGCTGCCATCCTGGATAAACTGACCTATGGAGTGAAGATCCGTTGAAAAGTTTGCACTAACGGGGAATATGCCCTTACGGTCCTTACCCTCACTTTCAGCATAGAGCTGCTTATACCACTCTCCGAACATAGTAAGGGATGGCTCATAGTTGGCAAGGATCTCAACATTCTTGCCTTTTCTGTAAAGACAGTTTCTTATTGCAGCATACTTAAGACAGTCATTGGTTTCAATGGTACCTTCTTTATACCTTGTTGCTGCATCAGCAGCACCCTGCATAACCGCATCAACATCTATGCCTGCTGCTGCCATAAGTAAAAGACCTACAGGGGTAAGTACGGAAAATCTTCCTCCGATATCATCTGTTATAACAAATGTTTCATATCCTTCCTTATCGCATAATGCTTTAAGAGCACCCCTGGACTTATCTGTGGTGGCAAATATCCTTTCCTTTGCACCCTCTTTGCCATATTTTTTCTCTATCATTTGCTTAAATATTCTGAAGGCGATAGCCGGCTCGGTAGTAGTACCTGACTTTGAAATGATGTTGATGGAAAAGTCCCTGTCACCGAGGATTTCAATAATATCACTTAAGTAGTCGGAGCTTATGCTGTTACCTACAAAGTAGATCTCCGGAAAGCCGGGATGTTTTTTAAGATTATAGTTACTGCCGTTAATAAATTCAAGTGCAGCTCTGCCTCCCAGATAGGATCCACCTATGCCTATTACAATAAGCACCTCGCTGTTAGACTGTATCTTTTTTGCAGCCGCTTTTATCCTTGCAAATTCTTCCTTATCATAGTCAAAGGGCAGGTCAACCCAGCCTACAAAGTCATTACCTGCACCGGTTTTTTCGTTAAGCATCTTGTTGGCAAGCTGAACCATTGGTTCCATCTTTTCAAGTTCTCCGGGCGCAATAAACCCCTCTGTACCCTTTGTTTTGAAATTAATTGACATTTTACATCATCCCTTCTATATGTGTATATATTTTTATCCAAGTTCATCAAGTGTGCCGAACCTGTATCCTGCCTCCCTTAAGGAGTCAATAATATCCGGCAATGCTTCTGTATTGGAGCTTGATACGGCATGAAGCAGAAGTATAGCACCGTTGTGATACCTTGACATAACGGTGTCGTAGGCCGCCTGTTTGCCGGGCTGATCATCAGTTACCCAGTCCCTGTAGGCAAAGCTCCAAAATATAGTTTTGTAGCCCATATTATGGGCAAGGGCCAGTGTACGCTGGCTGTACTCTCCCATAGGAGGACGGAAAACCTTTGCCATATCAAAGCCCGTCAGCTTTTTATATGTCCATGCAGTTTCGTTGATTTCATAAAACAGTTCTTCATCACTAAGATCAGGAGAACTTAAATGTTTTATGCTATGGTTGCCCACTGTATGACCTTCTGCCTGCATACGCTTTACAAGGTCAATATTTGACTTGATATAGCCTTCTGTTACAAAGAAGGCGGCTTTAACATTTTTTGATTTAAGTACATCCAGTATCTTTGATGTATAGCCGTTTTCATAGCCCTCGTCAAAGGTCAGATATATTACTTTTTCTGATGTATCTCCCACATAATAGGCAGAATAGGCAGCATAATCAATGCCCTCCTTAACACCGGGAGTTTTATGTTCATCATTTGGTTTAAAGTACCATCCGAATTTTTCGTTTGACAAGAGGGAGGTATCATAGGTATGTATGGTAGTAGCTTCCGTAGTTGCCTCAATGACAGTGGACGGCTCAGCCTGTTCAGGTGCTTTGTTGCCGCTTATTACCTGTGTAAGGGCATACATCATAAAGACTGCTGTACCAATAGTGGAGTAAAGCTTCATAGTACCACCTCCATAAATCTATGATACCATAGCCAGAGTAAAATTTCCACAAATTTTTGATAAAATTATCCGAGTATTTAAACAAAATTAACACAAAAATCGGCTGTAATGTAAAAAATAATTTTTTCCCGTTGCTTTAAATAAAAGTTAAAGATATACTTTAATTACAGGAATAAAATACTTTATTTTTGAAACATCGGAGTGTGCGTTGTGCTTTTGAATTTTGTGGTGCATTATTACAAATATGTGCTATAATTAAAAAAATATTAAATAAATGAAAAGGAGCAATGTTATGAAACGAACTTTGCGTTTTGCAGTAAGCAGTTTACTTATTATAGCTGCCTTAATTTTACCGAATGCTGTCAGCTGTTATGCAGCTGCTTCCTTTAATTCGGTTGTAGGAGGCAGAGAGATGATTTATGCGACCTGGAGTTCCGATACAGGGGCAGATGGCGCCTCAGTCTTTTATAAAGAGGTGGGGGACAGTACATATACTCAGGTTGATGGACCCCTTGTTCGCAGTGTTAATGGAGGAGGACGTGTGGATATACCTGGCCTTAGGGCAGGTGATTATGATTTGCGTGTTGTTACAGGTGACGGAACGGTGCTTTCACGTACCTCAATACCTGTGGAGGCAGATGACAGATCCGGATACGCTCACTTTAATTACAATGGCGTAGGTGCATATAATGATGACGGTACACCTAAGGACAACGCAGTTATAATATATGTAACAAACGAAAATAAAAATACCGTTACCTTTGGACAATATAAGGGTCTGGGTGACATCCTTACCCATGCAGGCAATATTAATGTGCCTCTTATAGTACGTATTATTGGCACTGTGGATACACAGACAAGGGACTCCGACGGTACTAAGGCTACCGATATAGCTAATGGTGTAGTTGCCCTTGAGGGACTTACTGACAGGATCTCAAGCGGTGGGGATGATAGCTATTTTAATATGATGGATGTTAAAAATGCGGCAAATATCACAATAGAAGGTATTGGAGATGATGCGGTTATTGAAAAATGGGGTTTTACCTTCAGTGATTCCGAAAGTATTGATGTAAAAAATCTCAGGTTTACCAAATATCCTGAAGATGCCTGCTCTACGGCAAGGAGTAATAATGTGTGGATACACTCCAATACTTTTGATATTGGCGAAAATAAGTATGACCTGACACCTGAGCAGGACAAGGGTGAGGGAGATGGATCAACGGACATTAATCAGTCAGAATATGTAACCCTTTCCTATAACCGTTACAATAAAACCCACAAGACCTCACTTCACGGAGGCGGTGACAGTCAGAAACAGTATAATATAACATGGCATCATAACTATTTCAATGATGTTTCTTCACGTATGCCCCTTGTAAGACATGCAAATGTACATATGTACAATAACTATTTCTATAGTGGTACAAACTGTGTTGATGCAAGGGCAAGTGCATGGGTGTTTACTGAAAATAATTATTTTGAAGATTGCGCCTATGCCTTTAAGACTACGGAAAACACTACAGAGGGTAATCCCGTTATCAAATCCTATAATGATGTCCTTATTTCTTCAAAAATATCTGATAAGACAGGTACTGTATATATTGCTGATACCAGAGATCAGACTTACAATGTAGATGAATATAAGGAGGATTATGCAAACTTTGATGTTGACCCATCTTTGTTCTATTACGATGAAAGTACTAAAACAAGCAGGGTTGCAAAACTTACAAGCCCTGAACAGGCAAAGGAAGATTGTATCAGACTAAGTGGTGTACTTGTAAGTGAAAAACGAATGGATGGTCAGGAACCTGTTTTGTATTTACATGGGGATGCTGACAACTCAGGTGTCCTTACATCAAATGACAGTGCAATGATTCTTAAGAAAATTGTACAGCCTGATTTTGTTACAGAGCTTGACAAAGTAACAGTAAATTCGTTACAATATATGGATATGGATGGCGATGGTCATTTAAGTGCCAATGATGCAGCAATGGTACTTTCTATGGTGCTTGATCCCACCATTGATCCTGCCCTATAATATTTTACCTAGGAGGGGTTTTATAAGATGAAAAGGATTTTTTCAAAGGCGACGAGTTTGTTGCTTACAACAGCTATGCTTACTTCAGGCTTAGCAGTAGCAACACCGGTTTCGGCTTTGGCAGCAGGCATTTCTGATGCAGGCGGCTGGAATGAAACCATATATGCTACTCTTTCAGGTGTATCCGATGCGGATGTAACTTCTGTTTCTTATACAGGTACCACATCAGGCACTCTTGCCGGTGAGGATTTAGAGTATCTTGTAAGAGACTATAACGGAGGCGTTCGTATTGATATTCCCGGTGTGCCTACAGGTACATATACTTTGACCATAGGCACAACAAGTGGTGAATTGACAGAGGGCAACATTTATGTTCCTGAACAGGATCGTTCAGGTTATGCCCACTTTAACTATACCGATGGTGTAGGTGCTTACAATGATGACGGTACTTTAAAGACTAATGCCAAGGTACTTTATGTAACTGATCAAAACAAGGAAACTGTTACAGTTACATCAAAGGATGGTACTACAGTAACGGGTATCGGTAATATACTTAATTCCGTGGGTGCTACTCAAAAAGAACCGGGTGCTCTTACAAACAGCAATCAGGACATAATCAGAAAACTTGCAGAGGATGGCACTCCACTTGTAGTAAGATTTATCGGTAATGTAACAGCTCCCCAGGGTCTTACTGCTTATGACAGCAGCGATTACGGCGGAACGGAAGGCGATAATGGTTACATGGCAAGAATGCAGGGCGGTAAGGATATTACCCTTGAGGGTATCGGTCCTGATGCAACAGTAAACGGCTGGGGCTTCCACTTTATATGTCAGACAGCAGATGCTCCCAAGGGATTTGGTAAGAGCTTTGAGGTAAGAAATATATCCTTCCGCAATGTTCCTGAGGACTGTGTAGGTATGGAAGGACAGCAGGAAGGAAGTACCATAACAGCAGGTGTTGAAAGATGCTGGGTACATAACTGTTCTTTCTACGCACCAAATATTGCTAATCCTGCCGAGTCTGATAAGGACGGCGGTGACGGTGCCTGCGATTTCAAGCGTGGACAGTACTTTACTAACAGCTACTGCTACTATGAGGGTTACCACAAGACAAATCTTGTAGGTTCATCTGACAGCAGCTTGCAGTTTAACCTTACATATCATCACAACTATTGGAAAAACTGTGATTCAAGAGGACCTCTTGCCCGTCAGGCTAATATACATATGTATAACAATGTATTCGAGGGACAGACAAGCTATTGTATGAATCCTAGAGCAAATGCTTATATCTTCTCTGAATATAATCTGTTTTATATGTGTAAGAATCCTGTACAGGTTAAATCCGGTGCGGTTAAGAGCTATAACGACTCTTTCACAGCTTGTATAGAGGACAATCAGGCTACTATCGTTACAGATAAGTCACAGACTGTTTCAAATAACTGCTCATATGGCAGTATTGATTATAGCAAATTTGATACGGATTTATCATTAAGCTATATTCCAAGTGGAAATTATGATCTTCAGGAGAATGTTTCTGAATCCAAGAAGGTTGTTATGGCATATGCAGGTACTCAAAAGGAAACTGTAGTTACTCCTGATGAGGTAAATACTTCTCTTCTCCTTGGTGACAGACAGCCTACTGCATCCGTAGTATTGCCATATTCACAGGATCTTAACAGTACATATGTTACAGGTAAGTCTGTAACTGTTGATAATGTAATATTTAATGTTTCAAAGACAGATGCAAGCAGTGTTACAATTGGTGGCAACACTTCAGGTCAGGATATTGTATTTAATGTAAATACAGCTGCAAACATTACTATGACAGATGGTGGCGGAACATACCCTGTTGTACTTATGAGCGATGAGGGTATTGAATACCTTACCGGTTCCGGTACAGCTTATAATGTGCCTGCAGGTACATATATTATTCAGTCAAGCGGCTTCCAGCCTGCTAAGAGCGGAGAATCTGCAAAGTTTAAGGAATCAAAGATAACTTATCTTGGTATCGAGGCCTATGACCCTGAGGCTCCTACCGTTACTGAGCCTACCACACAGGATACTACAGCAACGGTTGAACAGACTACACAGCCAACAACCTCCGATTCAGGAGATGAACCTACTGAGGATACAACAGAGGCTCCTCCATATACAGGTGAGGGTCTTGTATGGGATTATACATCAGGTACAAATACCCTTAACGCAATTGTTGATGCTAACGACTGGAGTAATGCAGAGCCTGTAAGTTACAATGGCTCAACCTTTACTTCTGCAATTAAGATGGAGTCCAGCACAAGTGTCAGGTTTAATGTTCCGGGCTCAGGTACACTTACTATAGTGTCTTATTCAAGTAAAGATCAGCCTATGGTAAAACTTAACGGAGAATCTGTTGATATAAGTAAAAACGGTTCAGTTGATATACCTGTTACAGCGGCAGGTAGTATAGAGATTACCAAGGATACAGCAAGTACATACCTGTATGTAATAGAGTTTAAGTCAGCAGGTACAGTTGATCCAAATCCAGACCCAGAGCCAGATGAGCCTGATGATAAGTACCTTAAGGGTGATGCGGATAACTCAGGTCAGTTAACATCAAATGATGCTGCATCTATTCTTAAGAAGGCACTTGAGCTTGATAATTTTGTTACAGAACTTGAAAAGGTAACAGAAAATGCAATGACTTACCTTGATTTTGATGGTAACGGAACAATTGAGGCTGCTGATGCGGCGGCTATTATCCAATCAGTACTTATGCCTGTTTAATACAGGCTGCAAGGACTGTCGAATATTTCGGCAGTCCTTTTTCTGTGAAATAAAATGAGAGATGGTTGTAAGGTTTTTTCGTTGAAAGAGTATCTTTTTTGTGGTATAATATCATAAAATGTTTTTGCTTGGAGGTGATATTATGGAAAATAAATTTACTCATCTGCATGTGCATACAGAGTACAGTCTTCTTGACGGTTCATCTAAAATAAAGGAGCTTATTGCAAGAACAAAGGAGTTGGGTATGGATTCCATAGCCATCACTGACCACGGTGTAATGTATGGTGTTATTGATTTTTATAAGGCGGCACTGGCTGAAGGAATCAAGCCTATTATTGGATGTGAGGTATATGTTGCCTCAGGCTCAAGGTTCAATAAGGATGCAGGTGAGAATAATTTTTACTATCACCTTGTATTACTGGCAAAAGATAATAAGGGCTATCAAAATCTTATTAAGATGGTATCCTATGGTTTTACTGAGGGATTTTATTATAAGCCACGTATAGATAGGGAACTTTTACGTAAGTATCATGAGGGTATAATAGCTTTGTCTGCCTGCCTTGCCGGTCCTGTGGCACGTACTGTGTTAAGACAGGGCTATGATAAGGCAAAGGAGGTTGCCCTGGAATATGAGGAGATATTCGGTAAGGACAATTTTTATCTGGAATTACAGGATCATGGTATGGAGGAACAGCAGACCGTTAATCAGGCTCTCCTCCGTATGCACGAGGAAACAGGCATTCCCCTTGTCTGTACAAATGATCTCCATTATATAAATGCAGAGGATGCAGAAGCACATGATATTCTGCTTTGTATACAAACAGGTAAGAAGGTTAATGATGAGGACCGTATGCGCTATCCGGGAGGACAGTTTTATCTTAAGTCACCTCAGCAGATGTATGATCTTTTCCCATACGCCAGACAGGCCTGTGAAAATACATGTAAGATAGCGGAAAGATGTAATGTCACTTTTGAGTTTAATAATTATAAGCTGCCTAAGTTTGATGTTCCACAGGGCTATACTTCAGATGAGTATCTGCGTGAAAAATGTAAGGAAGGTCTTAGTAAAAGGTACAGGCTTGTTACCAAGGAACTTACCGACAGACTGGAGTATGAACTTGGTGTTATTGAGCAAATGGGCTTTGTGGACTATTTCCTGATTGTAGCGGATTTTATAGGGTATGCAAAGGCACATGATATAAGCGTAGGACCGGGTCGGGGTTCTGCAGCTGGTAGTCTTGTTGCATATTGTCTTTATATAACCGATATTGATCCACTGCATTTTGGACTTATTTTTGAGCGTTTCCTGAATCCTGAGAGAGTAAGTATGCCTGATATTGATGTGGATTTTTGCTACGAGCGCAGGCAGGAGGTAATTGATTATGTTGTGGAGAAATATGGAGCTGACAGAGTTTCACAGATAATTACCTTTGGTACTATGGCAGCACGCAATGCCATAAGAGATGTGGGGCGTGCCCTTGATTTGCCATACAATCTTTGTGACAGAGTTGCAAAAATGATACCTACGGAACTCAAGATGACTATAAATAAGGCTCTTGAAATCAATCCGGATCTTAGCTCTGCCTATGAAAATGAGCCTGATGTTCATCGTCTTATTGATATGGCACGAAAACTTGAGGGTCTCCCACGTCATGCCTCTACCCATGCGGCAGGTGTGGTTATCTGTGACCGTCCTATTATGGATTATGTGCCATTAAGTACAAATGACGGCGTGGTTACCACTCAGTTTACAATGACTACAATTGAGGAACTGGGATTACTTAAAATGGACTTCCTTGGTTTAAGAACCCTTACGGTTATTCAAAATGCCTTTAAGGAAGTTGAGCGAAGACATGGTATAAAATACACTCCTGATAGTATTGATTATGATGATAAACGTGTTTACGAGCTTATATCCAAAGGCAATACAG
>CASFCZ010000093.1 GCA_949293325.1 uncultured Eubacteriales bacterium
ATCTGGGATTAAGGGTAGGCATGACCGTTTCCGCCTCCATACCTGCAGCTGTAATATCAATGGGCATAATACGTATTATTCTACGGCGTAATTCCGTACTTGAAAACAATATGGTACAAACCATAGGTTCTGCCGGTGAATCCGTTGCAGCAGGCTCAATTTTTACAATACCGGCGCTTTTCATGTGGGCAGCCGAATGGGAGCAATCCCCACCATCCCTGCTGGAAATATTCCTTATTGCCCTTTGTGGCGGTATGCTTGGAGTACTGTTTATGATACCATTACGGCGTGCCCTTATAGTAAAGGAAAAGGACAACCTTCCCTATCCTGAAGGTATGGCTTGTGCAGAGGTTCTCCTTGCAGGAGAAAAGGGTGGCAGTTCCGCCTCTACAGTATTTAAGGGGTTGGGACTGTCTGCCCTGTATAAATTTGTATCAGACGGGCTCAGACTTTTCCCATCTGAACTCCATTGGGAGCTTCCGTTTTATAAGGGCGCAGGTGTGGGATTATCAGCATTACCAGCACTTACGGGAGTGGGCTATATATGTGGTTTTAAGATAGCCGTATATATGTTCAGCGGCGGTATACTTGCCTGGCTTGTACTTATGCCACTTATATCTTTTTTTGGTGGGGATAATATCATTTTTCCGGCCACGGTAGCCGCCGGAGAACTCAGTTCAAATGAAATATGGTCACAATACATCAGGTACATTGGTGCAGGAGCCGTTGCAGCCGGAGGTATCATCAGCCTGATTAAATCTCTGCCCCTTATTTTTGATACCTTTATAAAAACCTTAAAAAGTTATGATAGAAATGCGACTCAGGCTCAGAACCCACAGGACTGCGATCTGTCATACAGATTCATTCTTATAGGTGTACTGATTCTTATGATGGTCATATGGCTTGCACCTGTAATACCCGTCACCATTATAGGTGCTCTCATGATAGTTCTTTTCGGTTTTTTCTTTACTGCTGTATCCTCAAGGCTTGTAGGACTTGTAGGCAGTTCAAACAATCCCGTATCAGGCATGACCATAGCCACACTTCTTATCTCCACCCTGATACTCAAGCTGACGGGAACAACTGCCTTTGAGGGAATGACAGGATCAATAGCCATCGGCTCTGTAATATGTATTATAGCCTCTGTGGCAGGTGATACCTCCCAGGATCTGAAAACTGGATATATACTCGGTGCAACCCCAAAAAGGCAGCAAATTGCAGAATTTTTTGGTGTGACAGCCTCCGCACTGGTAATAGGCTCTGTGCTTTATTTAATGAACAGAGCCTGGGGATATGGATCAGCAGAACTACCTGCTCCCCAGGCTACTCTGATGAAACTTGTGGTAGAGGGTGTTATGGGAGATTCACTTCCATGGACTCTTGTGGCAACAGGAGGATTTATAGCGATATGTGCCGAACTTATCGGAATACCTGTTCTTCCCTTTTGTATAGGTTTATATCTGCCTATATCCCTTAGTGCAGGTATAATGTCCGGAGGCATTATACGTCTTATTTTTGACAAGACCAAAGCTAGTAAGGAAGGGGTAAACAAAGGTATATTATACTGTTCAGGATTAATAGCCGGTGAAGGTATCACAGGTATAGGACTTGCCGTACTTGCAGTTATACCAATAGGCGCCGCCACACTTCATGACTATATTAATCTTTCCGAAACAGTATCCTTAGGCACAGTTGGTACAATAATTATTTTTCTCTTACTGCTACTTTCACTTTTACGCTGTAGAAAAGCATAAATATCGGTTTATCCGATATTTTACATATTATTTCACATAACTTGTAAAACTGCATAAAAAAAGCTCTGCCATAGACAGAGACAAAATAAAAAGTGGGAACAATAGGGCTCGAACCTATGACCCTCTGCTTGTAAGGCAGATGCTCTCCCAGCTGAGCTATGCTCCCACAGAACGACTTATATAGTATCACATTATTCTTACATTGTCAAGGACAAGTTTCATTTGTTTTTATCAACAAAAATAATTTCATCCGGCATAACCATATTAAGCTTTTCCCTGGCTATTTTTTCAACGTACTCATCTTCATCCCCATACTTAATCTGGTTTTGCAGTTCCTGATTATATTCCTCAGCATCACTGGTAAGGGACTGAACTTCAGCTATTTCCGCCTCAAGCTGAAATTTCTTTTCCGCACTACAATACATTGGCACAGCAAAAATACCTATTATTAAAATAAGGCTGAAGGCGAATATTAAATTTTCTTTACTCTTTCCCTTCTTTTTTGCTTTGCTTTTCAAGCCTGTCACTCCTACTATGTCCTTTATCCCGTAATTTAAATGCTGAAAATCTTATGTATATTTTCTCACATTTCAGTGTTTTTTTCAATAGGTTTTTAGCAATTTTGTTTATTTTTAACAGACAATTTTTTACAGGAAAGAGAATAATATCTTTTATAAGCCTTAAAGGTAAACATATTATATGTAAAATCATTGCAAAAAGCTTTCGTATAATACTGATTATCACCTCTGCCGGTCTTATTATGAAATCACTTATAAGGCAAAAATACAGTATCATCCCTATTACAGGTGCAATTATGGAAAAAAACCTCAAAACTCCGTTATTATCCCACAGCAAAATCAGCATAATAAATACAGACAAAATAATCCAGTACAGCAGATCCTCAATTTGTATCAATATAAGACCATGTCTTGCTATACGTCTTAATATACGTATAATATCATAAACAAATCCTGCCGCTATACCGGCTCCTATAAGAATAAAGAAAGTTCTTGCCTGTTCTGACATAGATAAGATCAAGGGAACACACCTACCTAAACAATCGGCTGAACAGGGAAGCATGACCGCCTGTATAACCATCATTATCTTCATAGGATATACTGTAAATCATTCCCTCAAGAGAAAGATCGCCCTTTTCAAGGTTTAAATTATCAATATGCAGATCCTCACCCTTAACTATAATGACCCCACAATCCGTATTTGCAGCAACGGTATCCTCATCAAAACTGATAACATCCAGAACACCTGTAATGGAAAGCTTATTTCTCTTTTCAAGCATAAGGGTATGCTTGCCATCTGCTCTCATCTCTGTCATATAACCACCCTTTCATAATGTATTATGATATACTTTATGAAAGAAAAATTTTAAATATTCAGCAAACACATACCCATTATACACTTTTGTACATAAGGGAAGCGTCATCCTTCTTTACAGTTTCCTTTACAGAAAGCACTTCTACTCTTGTTGTATTATTACCAAAACTAATTTCAATAACATCTCCGACTTTAACATCAAGGGAAGCCCTTGCTACCTTTCCGTTTACGCTTACTCTGCCTGCATCACAAGCCTCATTTGCCACCGTTCTTCTTTTAATTATTCTACTGACCTTGAGATATTTATCAAGTCTCATGTTTTACCTCCGGATTCTGTTACTTCATTAATGTTCATATTGTTAATTGACCGAAAATTAAAAATGCCCGGCTGCGCAAAAAACATACCGAGCACTTAATATTCACTATGTATGTGGAAACACATACAAAATCGCACCAAAATGATTTAAAACAATGCGCCCTGCTTTAAACAAGAATAAAATTACTTGTTTACAGCATCCTTAAGAGCCTTACCAACCTTAAATCTTGGAGCCTTAGAAGCAGCAATCATAATTTTTTCCTTAGTCTGTGGGTTAACGCCCTCATGAGCTGCTCTTTCCTTTACATCGAATGTGCCAAAGCCAACAAGTCTTACATCGCCGCCTGCAACAAGCTCTGCTGTAACTACGTCCTCAAAAGCCTTAAGTGCCTTCTCAGCATCCTTCTTGCTAAGTCCGGATGCGTCTGCCATCTTTGCAACTAACTCTGTCTTGTTCATTTAAAATTATCCTCCTTTAATTTTCATTTTAAAATACAGACACTACTCAAAACTGCGTATCCTCATTTACAATTCCATCGTTTTTGTCCGTATTTTCAATGTACTCAAATCTATTTATATACGTTTCTGAGGCATTTGTCAAGGCAAATTCAGGATTTATTTTGTTTTTTCTTGAAATATTTGTAATTATAAGGAGCAAATTTCCAATCTTATCCATGTTTGCCTCATTTAACATATTTTTTTCTTCTTTTAGCTCCTCAATCAATTTTAATACCTGGTTCCATTCTTCACCCATATCAGCCTGTCTTGCTCCGTTTTTTTCTGCCTTGGACAAAATTTTTTCCGCCCTTATCAATGCCGGCAAAGACTTTGGTATGCTTTTTAACTGCTGTGCAGCAGTAGTATACCCCTTTTCCTCCTTTTTTATTTCATCCCAGCTTTTTAATACTTCTTCTGGAGTATTGGCAGATACATCTCCGAAAATATGTCTGTGCCTGTTTATCATTTTTTTACTTACACCGTCTATTACATCATTTATGTCAAAAAGACCTTCTTTTTCTGCCAACAAAGCATGAAAAACCACCTGTAAAAGCACATCTCCCAATTCCTCACACAAATTTTCACTATCCCTGTTATTAATTGCCTCTACAGTTTCGTAACACTCCTCAATCATATATCTTTTAAGACTTTCATGGGTCTGTACTCTGTCCCATGGGCAGCCATCAGGGGCAATAAGTTTTTCCATTATACCTATAAAATCTTCAAAATTATATCTAATATTTTCCATCAGACAGCCTCCTTTGCATATATATAATACCATAATATCACATTTTTTCTTCAATTTAAATAAAAAAATCATCATATCAAACACCCTTTATCACCATCTAAAATGGTATAATAGGTGTAATAAAACCTTAATTTTTTTTTAATAAAATTAGCTTTGACATATAACTATTCAAATGATAACATTTACTTAAGGATGATAAAGGAGGTATTTTATGATAAAAAAACTGCTATTTTTAACTTTTTTAATAATAGGTGTTTTATCCACAGTCAGCTCTGTCAGCGCTGCATGTAGTATATGGAGATACAGAAGCGATGTGGAAACAGTCAGAGTCAACGAAACCATGAGCGGAGATGATGCACCGGTAATAGCTATTGGATGGTCCAGAGATCATACTGAGGATATGTCATTTTATGTAGAACTTGACGGTGCCGAATGGACCTATAATGATAGAGGCGTTCTTCAGGAAGGTGTAACCTACGATAAATTAAATGATACCACACTTGAGCTTATTGTTGACGTTGGCACTGAAGAAGGTGAAATTAAATTTAATGCAGGTAAAAACATATATTTGCCGATTAATTGTAAAGTAACCGATGCTGGCGAAATAAGAGTTATTGTTGATGGTAACGAAACCACTGTTTCAAATGCAAATATACTTATTGCCAAGGCTATTGACGGCAGTCTTACTGTACATGGTAATAAAACTGCCATTAATCAGTCCGGCAAGCTAAAAAAAATAACCATTACCGATTCATCAACACAATCCTACAAGGCAAATCAAAAGTTTACACTTACTCTTGATACAGGATTTAAGTTTACAGGTGACATTACTCTCACCGGGACAGGTAAATTTGACGGATTGGTTAAGTTTGATGTAGATTCCGGTAATTCAAGTAAAGCATACATTACAATCACCGGCCAAACACCTGAGACTAAGGGTGAAATTATTATGGAGGGTATCGGTGTTACACGCAACTCCAGTGGAAAATTTTCAACAGTTTTACTGAACACTACTTTTACCGCCAGTATGGTGCCTTTAAACAGCAAATTAAGTGTTGCTTCCTATGACCCTGAAGCAGAAAGCAAAGAGACAACTACTGAAAGCACTACTGAAACCACTACAAAGGCAACAACCACTGAAACTACTACAGAAGTCACTACATCATCTGTAATTATGATACAGATAGGTGCAGCATCTTATACAATAGACAACAGGCTGTATCCTCTTGAGGTACCTGCATATATATCAGAAGGTTATTCCATGTTGCCCCTTCGTGCACTTGCTAATGCCATGGGAATCACCGATGATAATATACAGTATAATGCCCAGACAAAGACTGCTACCTTGACATCTGCCTCTGGCACAAGTGTATCTATCACAGCAGGTCAAAGCAGTATTTCAATCTTTTCAGGAGGACTTACAGTTGATATGCCTATATCAGGCACAGCAGAAATAACCAACGGAAGACTTTTTCTTCCATTAAGAGCAATGGCAAATGCTCTTGGTGTTCCTGACAGTAATATATCATATGATGCTGTCACCAAAACAGTGACAATACAAAAATAACAAAAGGACTGATATAATGTATTGTAAATATTGCGGGCAAAAAATCGATGATGACTCTACCTTCTGTTCCGGATGTGGTGCCAAAATCAGTATCGCTGTAAAACCTGTTAAAAGATCACAGGACAAAATTTTAAGAGAAAAGAAAGCAAAACATGTAACTGTTACTGAGGACGAATTTGAAAACTTTGAACCTACTTTTGGCAATATTATGGCTCAGTTCTCACCTATAGGAAAAATTGTCTTTATTTTATTATGTATATTAATGGTAATATGGGTTGCCTCATTAACTGTATATATTTTCTTTCCTGAGTTAACCAATTATTTATCCACATTATAAAGTTAATCTAAAAAATGTTGAGGTTTTTCCTCAACATTTTTTTATTTACGCACATATAAGACAAACATCTATAAACCTGATATTTTAGCGCATGTCATTTTTCTTCATCTAATTCTTCTAATTAATACTGACAATAAATATTATTTGCCATTATTTGTCCTTTAAAGCAAAATATTTATCGTTTTTTGGGATAATACAATATTACTTACACCATTTTTAATTAATTAAATTTGACCATTTTATGAGCAATATAGAGGTATATTTATAAATCAGCTTTAATTAAATAACCGTTTTGGTATACATATATAAAATTATTTTGTAAAATATTTATGTTCTTTCATATTGAAAATAAAATTTTTGTCATTTAATATGATTTACCTTCCTTAAATAAATTTTTTAAACCTCTCTATTGCCCACCCATTGATACCACTTTTAAGTATACCTATTAGTTTAAGTTTTTTATTTCTATTAATTTTTACAATTAAAATTAGATTTAGTCAATTTATATACCTGGACCAATATATCAGTGCATTTACAAACAGGAATAGTATTCAACCACATAGCAGATAATTATTCATTTTTGGCATATACACATTCTCTGCTAACTACTCACAGGTGCTTTTTAATTTGCCCATCAGCCGTGTATCTTTTACCCATAAACTGGTCTTTCAGATCAAATATACTTAATTGATCATTTCCTTTATCTATTATTAATTGATTTTCTGTATATTCTTTTATTTCCTTTGTATTTCCCCTACTGTACCTACATAATATTCTTTGCACCAAAATTTCATGTTACTGTACCTTTGATATATTATTAAACTACTTTTTCCTTCAAATATTCCATAAATCCTGATACTCTTGTTTTTGGTGGTATACTTACCAGCTTATGTATATGGTCTGGACATACTCCGCCTTTTTACTCCTTTCCATTGACATAAAATTCTCAATATATCTCTCATTGCTTCTGGTTTCTCTGAAAAAACGCTTTCCTTCTATATTTGGGTACCAACACTATATGATATTTGCATTTCCATTTTATATGTGATAAACTATTTATGATATTATTTTTTTCTTTCATTTTGATGTCCTCCTAATATGATATTTTTCTTTTTGACTGGCAGGTCATATTTATCATATTAGGAGTTTTTTAC
The DNA here is from genome assembly GCA_949293325.1 of uncultured Eubacteriales bacterium. GTDB lineage: Bacteria > Bacillota > Clostridia > Lachnospirales > CAG-274 > CALWRD01. The sequence continues at coordinate 7,707 of CASFCZ010000093.1, forward strand.
CCTATTATCGCTTAAGTTTTTTGAACCACGCAACTATCGCGCGGTTTTCTTTATACAAAAAAAATACCTCGGTAATTCCGAGGTATTTTTTTCACGTTGTTATGCACACCAACGTATAATTTGAAGTTAAGTCAAGAAGTATTACTCCTTAACAGCACCCATAGTAACACCAGTCATAAAGTACTTCTGGCAGAATGGGTAGATAAACATGAATGGTACAATAGATACGATAACCGCAGCACTTTGTAAGGTCTTCATATTGATTGTCATACCATCCATACTATCTGTCTTATCGGCAAACAGATCTCTCAGTCTGTACTGGAAGTTATACTTATCTACATCAGAGATATAAATAACGTAGTGGAAGTATTCGCTCCATGCAGCAACTGCAAAGAAAAGACCGATAGATGCAAGAGCAGCCTTTGAAAGTGGTAAAGCAATCCTTAAGAAAGTACCCATAGGAGTACAACCATCTATTTCGGCTGCCTCGAACAAACTCTCTGGGAGCTGTTCAAAGAAACTACGCATCAGAACGAAGTTGTAAACGTTAACTGATACAGTTAATATTACTGACCAGAGGGAGTCAATAAGACCTACCTGCTTGATAACAAGGTATGTAGGAATAAGACCACCGTTAAAGATCATGGTGAAAAGTAAGAGATAACCAAACACCTTAACACCCGGCATTTCCTTCTGGATAAGTACGTAAGCACTGATTGTAGAAAGTGCAAGACCTACAAAAGTAGTCATCAAAGTTGTATAAACAGATATAATCAATGGTGTTCTTAAGTAAGATCTTGTAAAAATATACTGGTATGCGATCGGATCAAACTCATCTGGTATAAGCTGAAGACCATATACAGTCTTATTCATCAGAGAATCCGCCAAAACCTTAAGGATTGGCACAATCATGCAAACCATAAGGGCAATAAAGAACAGGGTATTGAAGATTACGAATACCGCACGAGCCCTATATCCTTTTTGAAAACTAAATTTAGTACTCATACATCAAATCTCCTTTCTTATACAATACCCTGACCTCTAACCTTCTTGCTGACAATATCAGAAGCGGTTACAAGGATAAGAGATACAACTGACTTGAACAAGCCGATAGCCGTTGAATATCCATAATCAGGAGCTGCAGAAGCAAGACCTACACGATATGTGTAGCACTGGATAACATCAGATACAGCATATACAAGATCGTTGTAGAATACGAAGACTGATTCGAATACGTTCATAACCTTTGCAAGGTTAAGGATGAATACAATAAGAATAGTATTCGTAAGACTTGGAAGAGTAATATACCAAGTCTGCTTTAATCTACCTGCACCATCAATCTCAGCAGCTTCATAAAGATCTGGGCTGATACCTGAAAGAGCAGCAAGATAAATAATAGTACCCCAACCTGTTTCCTTCCATCTGTTTGCTATGTACCAAACACCTCTCCAAGTCTTTGTACTTGACAGGAAAGCTACAGGCTCATCAATAATACCAACTTTTAATAAAATAGCGTTGATAAAACCAACTGTTGTGCTGTCGGCACCTGTTGAGTCAGCACCTGCTGAAAGGAGCAGTGTGAAGATAGACGCTACTACTACCCATGATAAGAAGTGAGGCAAGTAGAGAACTGTCTGAACAAACTTTTTACCCCATGCATGCTGAATTTCATTGATCATAAGAGCAATTACAACTGAACATACCATGGAAAGCATAAGGTTTACCAAACTTAGGATCAGAGTATTCTTTAAAGACTGGATAAAGAATGAGTCTGAAATAAGTCTTTCAAAGTTTGCAAAACCTACAGAATAATCAGGTCCCTGACCTGAAGCAATCTGTCTAAGTCCGTACTGAGAAAACGCATATCTGATACCTAACATAGGCCAGTAATGGAAAACGAAAAGTACGGCAAGTACTGGTAATGACATTATGTAAAAATATCTGTATTTATATGCCCTTATCCAGAGGCTTGGTTTTTTAATTACGATACTATCGTAATCAACAGTGCCGGTTGTCTTAGACTCATCTGCCATTGATTTCACCCTTTCAATAAATATTTGAGGGTGCTTTAAGTGCTTAAGCCCAAAGCACCCCGAAATTTAACAGATAAATTTAATAAAATTAAATATTATTCACCGCCGTTAAGGTCAGCAAGGATAGCTTCTACATAACCGGAAGCCCTTGTATTATAATCCTCAAGACCTTCGTCTACAGATACGTTACCATGAACAACATTTGCAAGAACCTCACCCTTTACAGTGTTAAGGTTAGCAAGGTTTTCAGAGATAACATCTGATGTAAGTGGAAGTGGAGCAAATACTCTGTCAGCCTCAAATGTTGCAAGAGAAGAATAAATTCTCTCATCAAGCTGGATAGGATCATCCCACTGGGTAATAGAAAGCTCAGGAGCATAGAATGACTTTTCAACAAGAGTTTCTGGGTTAGCCTTGTAACCAAGAGCCTCAACTGTACCATCTTCATTAACCTTGTAGTGTATATCCTCAACACCGTGAGTAAAGAGCATCTGACCCTCACCACCGTCATGTGAATACATTATAAAGTACTTAAAGATACCTGCTGGATTATCAGCAGCTGCAGTAATAACCATTGCGGTTGGAACACGCTCAATATACTTGCATTCTTCAATAGCAGGCATAGCAGTAAGCTTAGCATTAGCATCAGCATTCTGTACGTTATCCTCAAGCTTCTGAGCCCAAGAACCTGCCCAGTAGTTCATAACACCTACAAGACCTGAATAAAGTTTATCACGGCATGTAGAGGTCTTGTTTGTAACGATCTCTGCATCAATAAGACCTTCCTGATATGCATCACGCATTCTCTGAAGAGCATCCTTAAAGTTTTCCTGTGCAAAACCATCAATATACTTACCTGAAGCTTCGTCATAAACAAAGTCAGGAGAAGCATCCTGATAGAACTCTCTTAAGTAAATCTCATAAGGAGTTTCGTTATTGTTCATGAAACCTGCAGCTGTATAAGGGATAGTACCTTCTCCTCTGCTCTTGAAAGTTCTGAGCATGTTAATGAACTCATCATAATTTGTAGGAAGTGCAAGACCTGCTTCATCAAGCCAATCCTGTCTTACATAAGTAACTGTACCGTTACCCTTTGCCATAGGGAAACCATAGAGACGACCATCAATTCTGAGAGCGTCAACATAGTCCTCATCAATAATATTCTTGCAGTTTTCAGTAGTCTGATCCCATGCATCTGTCATATCCCAAAGAACACCTGTATTAGCAAACTCAGGATAGTAAGTTGAACCAACTTCAATTACGTTAGCAGGTGTACCACTTGCAAATGAAAGGGTAACCTTTTCGTAGTAGTTGTTGTGGTCAGGCTGTTCGATGGAAAGCTTAATGCCTGTGTTTTCCTCATACTTATCAGCTACATCTGACTGACCATTTTCAGCTGTGATGATAGTATCCATCATAACTGTAATCTCTTCAGGCTTTTCAGGGTTTGCAAGATCAGCAGTATCTGTAGTTCCTCCCTGATCAGAAGAACCGCCACCACATGCAGCAATACCAGATACCATTACGATAGATAAGCTGAGAGCGGCAGCTTTTCTAACAAAATTTTTCTTCATGGAAATCCTCCTTCTTAAATAGGTTATATTGTATAGTTTTCTTTCGCACGAAAATGGTTTTTCTGTGCAAATGTTTAACCTAATAATAGGATAACGTTTTTTTACCAATTTGTAAAGAGTATTTTTTGTGAAATCCGTCATTTTTTATGATTTTTTGTAAAAAAAAGCCGATTTTTCAGTAAAACTCTCGTCATTTTATTAAAAAAACATTAAAACTATTAAGAGATTAAAAAAAATTTATTAACCCTTGATTAATTATAACACAAAACAACCTGTCTTTACAAGTGTTTTTTTTATTTTTATTAAGCATTTTTACCAATCAAACATAAATTACACTGTTAAAAACTTGGCAATATTTTCAGTAGTATAGGCACTATGCACAATTATCAAGAAAACATCCCTTTGGTTTATTTTACCAATATATCTCTCCAACCTGTCACATTGCACTCTCCTTTGGCACCATTACCTACAGCAGATACGTTACCATCACTTTTAAGAGCAAGGATATGATTTGCCCCACAGGTTATATACAGAGAATCCCGAAGATTGTCCGGGAGACTGCTTGTTGAAAGCACCTGTCCGTCTGCCTTGATTGCAACCACATAACAGTTGCCTGCTGCAATACTCCTGATTTGATCCCAGCTGTTAAATTCTTCTGATGTAATATCACCCGCCACCTTTACGGTACCATCTTTACAAAGCCCACAAAGAGTGTATTGAGTTGCTGCCAGGTCTGAGATGTTCTGCCATTGTAAAACCTCAGAAAGCTTGTTTGTATTTCCTGTAAGCACGACACTGCCGTCGGATTTAAGGGCTGCAGCATATTCACCGCCTCCCACTATCTTAACTATATTGGTAAATCTGTCATTTGAAACATTACACTGACCATAGGCATTATCTCCGGTGGCAACCACACTGCCGTCATCACGGATACCATAGCTGGTATTACCTGCTGCATAAATATATATAATATTATGCCAGTCCTCCACATTACATTGTCCATATCCGTTATTGCCTGCTGCTACGACACTGCCGTCTTCACACAATCCCAAGGTATGGTTCGCTCCGGCACTTACAGATGTGATGCCGTTCCAATACTCAACATCACATTGTCCATAGGTATTGTCACCCACTGCAAGTACTCTCCCTATTGAATTGACTGCAATACTATGGCTGTTACCCGTTGATATAAGTCCTTCACCGCTTCCTATATATCTATTTATAATATCGGTACTATCGCGGTAGTCTTTAATAGCACTATATTGTACCAGTGCAAGTCCCACTTTATCGTCAGAAAGTAACTGCCCCGCCTTCCTGTATTGACATTCCTTTATCATTTCATCGGAATCCTTGTATCCTTTCATACTTTCAAATGAAGCAATGGCATTGTCAAGCTGACCCTCTTCCATCATGTCCACAGCTGACGCATAGCTGTGCATAGGCTTAATAACCTTTACTGCTATAAATGAAGCCGAACATAGCACAATCAAAACCAGAACAAACAGTAAATTTTCCAACTTACCTGTACGTTTCTTTTCACCTTCAGGTGTACTATCCGCAACAGCATTTGCAAGTATGTCTTCCTTAAGCTTTTCATTGTCCTTTATGACCTGCTCCATTTTTTCAAGTTCTTCAAGAGATTCCTTTCTCAGCTTTTCTCCGACATTTTCCTCCATGTCAAATCCCCCTTAACGGAAGTTTTTCCAATATTCCTCTTCCTTATTGTTCTCAACTGCCTCAAGATACTCATCCACTATATCAAATACAGCACTTTCATCTTCTATGCAGTAGTAACATAACTTGCCCTTTTCAATAATATTAGGCTTTTTTATGGTTTTGTCCTTAATCCAGATATTAAATTTACGTTCCCATTCCTCTGCCTTGCTCTCTCCAAGCTGTTCATAACAGAGTATTTCCTCTTTAACCTCAAATACCAGTTCGTTAACACTCATTTTTATCATTTGTCGTTACCTCCGAGATATTTTAATCCAAAATGTTCATAGCCGGCCTCTGTCACTACTCTGCCCGTAGGTGTCCTTTTTATAAACCCAAGCTGTATTAAATATGGTTCATACACATCCTCTATGGTGTCAGGCTCCTCACCAATAGAAACAGAAAGTGTGTTAAGTCCCACCGGACCGCCTCCGAATTTTTCTATCATAGCAAGCAGCATGGTTCTGTCAGTCATATCAAGGCCAAGTGAATCTATCTCAAGTATATCAAGACTTTCCTTTGCCACATTGCCTGTTATTACACCGCTGTGTCTGACCTGAGCAAAATCCCTAACCCTCTTTAAAAGTCTGTTGGCTATACGTGGAGTACCCCTTGACCTTAAGGCAAGTTCATTTGCACCATCCTCATCAATAGGTATATTCAACACTCGTGCCGATCGGAAAATAATTTTTTTCAGATCCTCAGGAGTATACAATTCAAGCCTACTTATAACTCCGAACCTGTCCCTTAACGGAGCAGAAAGCAAGCCACTCCTTGTAGTTGCTCCCACAAGAGTAAACCTTGGCAGATCTATTCTTATACTTTTAGCTGCTGGTCCCTTTCCTATAACTATATCAAGGACAAAGTCCTCCATCGCCGGATAAAGGACTTCTTCAACTAATTTACCCAGCCTGTGTATCTCATCAATAAACAATATGTCCCCTTCATTAAGATTATTCAGAACGGCAGCCATATCCCCGGGGCGTTCTATTGCAGGTCCCGAAGTAACCTTAATACCGGCTCCCATTTCATTGGCTATTATATTTGATAAGGTTGTTTTTCCCAATCCCGGTGGTCCGTATAAAAGTACATGATCCAGCGGTTCTCCCCTTTTTTTTGCAGCCTCAATATACACCTTCAGGTTTTCCTTGACCTTAGTTTGTCCAATATAGCTGTCAAGGTTTTGGGGACGCAAAACAAGCTCATTATCCCTGTCCTCATTAAGGCTATCCGTAGTTATTATCCTGTCTGCCATTATTTCACCTGCCCAGTACCTTGAGTGCAAGACTTATTGTTTTTTCCGCAGTCATACCATCAATATAAACAGCATCTACAGCCTTGACAGCCTCCGACTTGCTAAAGCCCAATACCTCAAGTGCCTGTACCGCCTCACCCTTTTCTCCACTATCCGATACGGATAATGAAATACCCAGGCTTTTCTCATCAATAGCTTGGGAGGAGTCAAGTTTATCCTTAAGCTCCAGAACTATACGTTGGGCTGTCTTTTTTCCTATTCCCGGTGCATTACTCAATGTCTTTATATCATCCGTCAACACTGCCATTACAAATTGAGATGGACTCAGACTTCCCAGAATACCCAGAGCACCTTTAGGTCCGATACCGCTTACACCTATAATTGAATTAAACAGCTCAAGCTCCTCCATTGAAGCAAAGCCGTACAAAGCTATGCCGTTGTCACTTACACTCATATATGTATATATACACACTTCCTCACCTATACCCTGTAAGGAAGATGCAGTTTTTGGGGATACTGCTATATTATAGCCTATTCCGCCATTATCCACTATTATATACTCTTGGGAAATATATTTCAAGAGTCCGCTTATATAACTGATCACAAGTAATCCTCCTCCAGAGTTCTCATAAGTGTATTAAGCTCCTTTAACGCCTCTCCCGTAAGTTCATCATCCCTCTTGTCAAGGGCATTTTCAAACTTGCGCACAGCAAGCTCCAGGCTAAAGCGTGCATCTCCTGTAAGCTCCTCATACAGTCTGTCTGCCTTTGCAAGTACAAGCCTGTTTGCCTCCTGCTCTCTTGGCGGTATTTTAAGGTAACTGAGTTCTTTCATTCGTGCTGCGATTTCCTCATCTGTCATATCAAGCTCCTGACCTTTGATTATCTTTGACACCTTTTTACCTGTTGATACGGTCTTTACCTCCACCTCGAGTATTGAATTTATATCATAAGTATAAGTAACGTCCACAGCCTCTTCCCCTGCCTTATTACGTGGTACGGTAATATTAAGTTCACCAAGCTTAACATTATTTTCCGCGTATCGGCTCTCACCCTGGAGTACATTTACACAAATACGACTTTGATTATCCCTTATGGTATACAATCTTTCGGTTCTGCTTGCAGGGATAACAGTATTCCGTTCAATAATAGGGCAGTAATGTCCCCCCTCAAAGAAGCCGCCGTCCGTTTCCACTGAAACCTCCGTACCCAAAGTAAATGGGCAAACATCAGTAAGTACTATCTCACGTACATCATCATTTCTCTCCTTAATGGCACTTTGTATAGCAGCACCCAGTGCAACTGCCTCATCAGGATTGACATCATTCCTGGGAAACTGTTCGAAAAGCCTTGTCATAAACCTTTGTATAACAGGCAGCCTTGTAGCACCTCCTACAGGTATGACCATATCTATATCCTTAAGGCGTATCCTGGCATCTGTAAGACTACGCCTTACCGGTTTTCTTATCCTTTCAAGGAGTTCCTTACAATTTTCTCCGTACTCATCCTCATCTATATCACTTACATATTCCCTGCCGCCAATGGTACAGCTTATTCTGTGATCTCCTCCCCGGGAAAAACTGAGTTTACATCTTTCGGCACTACGTCTTAAAGCAGTCTTTTCCCTTATATCAAGATCATCCTCATTAAGAGAATGCTGATGAAGAAACATATCGGATAATACCCTTGTAAAATCCTCTCCACCAAGAAAATTATCCCCTGCAACAGCTCTGACCTCAATTATATTACCGCAAAGCTCCAGAACCGAAATATCAAAAGTTCCACCACCAAGATCAAACACAAGAAACTTTGTATTATCCTTCCTGTGATATATACCATAGGATATGGCAGCTGCCGTAGGCTCACTTATAATTCGTTCAACCTTAAGCCCCGCAAGCTCGCCTGCGCGTTTTACTGCACGACGCCGTACGTCGTTAAAATATGCCGGCACACTTATAACAGCCTCCGTTACCTGCTGGCCAAGGTATGTTTCCGCATCCTCCTTAAGATATTTGAGTACAAGTGCAGACAGATCCTCAGCAGTAAACTCTTTGTTGCCCAGTCTGAATTTCTTACCGCTGCCCATACTTCTTTTGAATACTGAGGAGGCTGTATCAGGATACCTTTGCATACGTTCCCATGCCAGTTCTCCTACCAGTACCTCACCATTATCATCAATGGCAACCACCGACTTTGTAAGATAATCTCCCACTCTGTTTGGTATCAACTGTGGTTTGCCATTCATAAATATGGCAGCAAGGGAATTAGTAGTTCCCAAATCTATTCCTATTATCATTCAATCACATCTTTTCCTTAATTCTATCAAGTATTTTTTGTATAATATGGATATCATACTCCTCTGCAAGGACCTTTTCAAGGCATTCACAAGCCTTATTGTATTCTTTGTTTTTTTGGGCTATAATTGCCTTGCCCACCATGGCCTCAACACAATAATTATAAGAACAGTTAATACAGTTCATACCCTGCTGCATCTCCTTAAAGAGCTTTACGGCCTCCTTAATATTACCCATTAAATATGCGTTAATGGCAAGGGAATACAGTTTCATCTTTCTGTACTTTATATCCTTACGGGCATTTTTTAATCTTTTAGTCTTAAGCTCCTTTAAATAATCCGTCCGTTCGGATAAACAAAGAAACTTTTTTAAATTGAAATAATGCCCCAGTACAAATATAAATTCAGTTCTGTCCGCTAAGGCCTGCCACAGATCATCTTCATTGCTGTATCTGTTTTTAATGGCATATGTAACCGCCCTATCTGCATATTTATATGTATTTTTATAATCTCCTGCCATATAGCAATAATACCTTGCCATATTCAGATTAACTGATACATCCTTGGGAGCCTTTTCAAAGGCAGCATATACCATATTATATGCCTCCTGTTGCATATTGCCTTTCTTATACATAATATCCAATATACTTCTGTCAACAGAGGCAGCCCTTTCTCCCTTAAGAGCAAAATTCCTTTTAAATTTAAGATAGATTTCCAGCGCAAGATTATATTTACCCATCTTATTGTAAACCTCTGCAAGACGCTGCCATGGTTGTATCTCATCTGGATACAGCTGAGTAAGCTCCGTCAGCATCTCAACTGCCCTGTCATACTTCTTTGCAGCCTCACACCCCACAGCAAAATCAAATATGGGATAATAGCCCTTTTCACTGCCTGAAATGTCATAAGCCTCTTCATAAAACGTCAATGCTTCATCATGCCTTTGGCTTATCCTTAACACATCACCCAGCCACTCAATGGCAACCGTATTTTCCGGCTCAATATCCATCGCCTGCCTGAAGTCTGCCTCTGCTTTATCCAGTTCACCTATTCCTACATACAACACTCCCCTGCTTATATATGCAGTGGCACTTTTATATTTTTCAACAGAGAGATCAGCATAATAGGTAGCCTGTCTTAAATCATCAGATTTAAACTTATCATTATATTTACGATGGTAGATTTCCTTAAGCCTTAAAAGTGTATCCCTGTAATCCGGATCAAGCTTTAAAATCTTCTTGTAAATTCTTATTGCCGCAGAACTGCCCTCATTTTCCGCAAGTTTTGCCTTTTCATACAATACAAAGGGATTATCAGGATACTGTTTTTCAAGTGCCTTTATGGTTGCAGACGCATCTTTGAATTTTCCGCTTTTTCTATATATATCAAGCTTAATCCTACAGCGGTCAAAACAATTTTCTTCAAGTCCAGTAAGCTTATCAATAGCAGCCTCTGCTTCATCCCACTCCTTCAAATCCATATATGCAAAACAGATTTCCTCATATATATCTATAAGCCTTTCATTATCAATATCTATACGCTCATCAGAAGGCTTGGCGGCTATCTCAAGAAGTATGTCCAGTGACCTTCGGGTTTCATTTTCTTTTGTTGCCAGATATCTTAAGGCACTTGCCCTTACATATTCTATATAATCACTTTTTGCACCGTTTTCATCGGCAAGCTTAATTATTTCCAACGCATCTTTATATCTTCCGTATATAACATATACATTAGCCGCTATGGCATAGGGTTTTGGCAGCTGTAAATCAGGTACTATATTAATAAGCCTGTGATAATCCTCAAAGACAGCCTCAGGACGTCTTAGCTCAAAATTTGCCTCCTGACGGATAAAATATGCAGGTATACAATACTCGTCACGATCAACTATTATACTGCAAAGATCACTTGCTTCATCATACTTTTTAAGCTCACAAAGGATATAACTCCTTTCCAGATAGAGCTGAAGCATAACATTTTGCTCCCCACATACAACACTTTCATTTGTTGCCTCAAGGGCCTCATGTAAAAGAACGTCATTCTTTTCAGCTGCAGCCATACACCTTAAACATCTTGCAAGGAAAAAGGCAGATAAAACAATACGTCTGCGTCTGTCATTTTCTTCCTTTTCATTATGACAGATCTGCCTGTTAAGTTCATTTCTCCACTTTCCTATACATTCCCTGGCCTCCCCGTATCTTTCAGCTATCATAAGAGCCCTGCTTCTGAGATTGTAATACATTGCAAGATCCTTTTCATTCTCAGGCAAAAAGCTATCCATAAGCTCCATAAGCTTATCGTTCATCTCATTCTGATAATAACACCATCCAAGTTCTATTTTTTCCTCTGTGTTATGTGGGGTCATTTCACTTATTATCTTTTCATTTACACGCTGAAGATGTTCAAAAATCTCTTGGGTACTGTTTTCATTATACAGTTCCTCGTATCCTTTTTTTGCTGCAAGATACTCTCCCTCTGACTCCTTTGCCCTAAGCCTGAGTAGCCTGTATTTGAGATTACCGGGATATTTTTTCTCAACAATATCACACAGTGCCAGAGACTTTTCCTTATCTCCCATTTCCATGTATGCCTCTGCACATCCTGCAAGGACATAGCCCTCACACTCAGCTATATTTGTAAGCTCATCGAGTATCTTCTTTGCCTTATCATGTTCCCCATTTCTGGCATATTCCACTGCCAGATCCACCTCAAAGGAAGGAAGCCTGACACCTGTGGCTATATATTTCTCCATTATTTCCTCAGTTGTCTCCTTGTCTCCCTCTCCTTTGGCACGGAGATAACTAAGCCATAATTCACACACCCTGTCAGCAAGTTTGCCATCCTCTGTATCTATAAGATCAACACGAATACCATTGCCTCCACGGAGAATAAAGGCAATATATCCCCGAGGCCAATCCTGCTCAAGTTCTTCCCTGTCTTCTTCAATGTTAAATCTGTCAGCTATCAGCTCAAAAATCTCATTTGGCAGAAAACAACAGTCATATAAAAAGCCAAGAAGAGCATTTCTTGCATCTGTAAATGTACCTATATCAGTACACACCTCATCCTCAAGAAGCTCTTCCCAGCACCATCTGTCACATCTTCTGCCCATGTCAAAGTAGCATTCCTTCACCCTATCAAGCCACATTCCTACAGGCGAAGTATCCTCCTTTTTATCAGAAAGGGATATTGCCTCATCATAGGCCTGCCTGAGCCTTTTAAACCCTTCCGGATCATCCTCCGGATTTGTAACTGCCAGCCTTGACATATAGGCTGACCTTATTTTCTCCTTATCCATAGTACTCTCAATACCAAGAATTTCAAAAATATTATCCATCATTTCCCCCTAAACGTACAGCAGCTTTGCCAGTATAGAGGCAACAGGCTCATCTGCACGTATTTCCGTATTTTCTGCTCCGTATTTTCTGCACAGGTCAGACAATCTGCCCCTATGCACCTTAAGTGCTTTTATATATTTTTCTATTACATCATCTGTTATTTCAATACTGATTTTTTCATCGGTTTCAGCATCCTTAAGCATTACCTCTCCGCTGAATCCCGGTGTATTTTCTTCCTCTCCCGTAAGCATAACAAAGGTAATATCCTGTTTTTTATAGTTAAGATATTTAAGGGCTTCCTCAACACTGTCAAGACTGTACATAAAGTCTGAAATCAATATAAATCTACCCTTTTCCTTAAAAGGCAGCTCTTTCACCCTATGGGACAGATCGAATATCCCATCATATACAGCAGCATCTGCAAAGTTAAGAAGTTTATTAAGCTCCTTTTTTGAAGAAAGGGTGATGGTATCATTCCCCATACAAAGCTTCGCCCTGTCACCGCCAGAAAGGGCAGCATAACAAAGAGATGCACCTATAAGTCCACCTGTATATGACTTTCCATAAAGATCCATTGAGGCAGAGCTGTCAACCATAACCACAACCTCGGTCTGTTTTTCCTCATTATACAGCCTGATAAAAAGCTTGCCAAGTCGTGCATAGCTATTCCAATCAACATACCTTAGGCTGTCACCGTCATTATAACTTCTGAAATCCGAAAACTCGTTGGAACTACCCTTTTCATTTGAACGTCTTACTCCACCGCTGACGCCACCAACCTGTCTTGAATAACGCAGGTGCAGCCTGTCCAATCTTTCGATTAATTTACCGTTAAAGCCCTGGGAAACCTTCATCGTTTTATCTCCCTGAGAATATCTGCTATAACATCATCCGCACTTATACCTTCACTTACAGCATCAAAATTAAGTATAAGTCTGTGCCTTAATACAAGTGCCGCCATGGCATTAATATCATCATAGGCAACATTATATCTTCCCTCCAGAAGGGCATTTATTCTTGCAGCTGTAATTATAGCCTGTGCTCCTCTGGGGCCTGAGCCAAAGGCAATATACTTTTTAGCAGCCTGTGCCGCCGTATCCAGTTCAGAGTGACTCTTTACTATCAGTTCCATTGCATAGTCCGCAACGGCATCAGCCACCGGCACCTCTGAAGCAAGCCTTTTCATCTCCAGTATTCTACTGCCATTTACAACAGGTTGTGGCTGCTCCGCTCCCTCTGTGGTAGTAAGCTTAACTATCTGCTTAAGATCCTCTTTATCGGGAAAGTCCACCATGAGTTTAAACATAAATCTATCAAGCTGTGCCTCAGGCAGTGGATATGTACCCTCTGTTTCAATAGGGTTTTGAGTTGCAAGTACAAAGAATGGTTGTGGAAGCTCATATGTATTTTTTCCTGCTGTAATATGCTTTTCCTGCATTGCCTCAAGGAGGGCACTTTGTGTCTTAGGGGTTGCTCTGTTTATCTCATCTGCCAGAAGAATATTGGCAAATACTGGGCCCTTTTGAAACTCAAACCGTCCCCTTCCATCATCTTCTCTTACAAATATATCCGTGCCTGTAATATCACTAGGCATAAGATCAGGTGTAAACTGAATACGTGAAAAACTTATATCCATAACCTTGCCAAGGGTCTTTACAAGCTGTGTTTTACCTAGACCAGGCAGGCCCTCAAGCAAAACATTACCTCCTGCCACTATGCCTATAAGCACCATCCTTATAAGCTCCTTCTGTCCGATAATAGCCTTTGAGGTTTCCGTTTCTATCCTATGAAAATCCTCTAAAAACTGTCTTACTTCATCTTCTTTCATTTAACAAAACCTCCTTTATCCACCATTTGTCAGTCAAAATAGCATTGATCTGACCGCCTATAAGTATAACATACGAAAGCAGGTTGAGCCAAAGAGCAAATATAAACAAGGCACCTATGCTTCCGTAAATATTTGAGTATCTGGAAAAATTATTTACATAAATATTGAATAACTTTGAGAGAGTAAGCCATGATGCCATTGTAAATATCGTACCTGGTATAAGCTGTTTAATTGAAGGTCTGTCAACCAATGCAAGCATATACATAAGAACTATCATAATAAATATCAATGCCGCAGTAATGAGATAGCTCCTTAAATTAACAACAAGATGTAAGCCTGTTTGCTGTCCGAAAATAATCTCGTTAATCTTATCACTGAAAATACACACATACAAAGAAATAATAATAAGGATAGTAAATATTATAACAAGCAAAAGGCTTATAAACCTTTGAACAAAATAGCCCCGTCTTTCACTGGCATCATATGCTCTGTTAAGTCCCTTCATAAGAGTATACAGTCCTGAAGATGCACTGAATAATGTAAGGAGAAGGGATGATGAAAAAAGACTAACATGCTTTGTATCAAAGGTTTCGTTTATAAAATAGCTCAGTATCTGTCTTACTGTCTCAGGCACATCATCTGTCAAAGAAACAACTATATTGCTTACATCCAGATTAAACACGGCAACAGATGAGAGGATAAATATAATAAAGGGAAATATGGAAAGTATAAGCTTAAAGCTAAGGGCATTTGCCATATCAAAAAGCTCATTATTTTTCATACGCTTATATACCTCATGTCCAAAGACAATAAGCCTTATAGTCCACTTTTTTATCATATATCCATCTCCCTCACTCTATCAATTATATGTCACACCCATACATTTATTTCTCTTTGAGATCAGTTTATTACCAGCACCTCAGCAGTCAACCCCTTATATTCATCTGGGATTTCGCCTATTGCACGGTTTTTTGCCGTGGTTTCTATATAATAATATCTTTCATTATTAAGTTCATAATAGGAACCTGCACCGCTTTCAACACTGCCCTTTATACCTACAGCCATGTGCTCCGGCAACTTGATAAGAGCTACTCCATAACCCCTTGCTCTGAGTAAAGAAGCAAGGAGGATAGCCGTATCCTCGCAATCTCCACCTCCGTCACACAGTGTTTCAATGGGATACTTTGGATATTCCTCCACATCTCCCTCCTGGGGTGTATCCGGTATATATTCAAGGCCCTGTACAAAACTTACCAAAAGTTCAAGCTGCTGAAACTCATCATATCCGCTTTCAGCTCCGTTTTCACACATGCTATCGGCTAAATTACTGATAAACTCATCATCTGAAGTATCCTCAACATAGACTCTGTAGTCCATACCATTCATACTTCTGCGTTTGTTTTTATAATATTCATAACTGCGTCTGGAAATTTCCATACTTTGAGTCCACTGTGAAAAATTATAGTCCCATGTAAATTTTAGTTCCATCTTTTCATTATTAACAGCTGATTCGCTTAATACTCCCGGCAAAGTAATTGCCTTTTTATCATCATCTGAAGTATCATCATATGAGTCCTGGGGATTTATTACTTCCCCTGCTTCATTTATACCATATGTACCATCATTTATTACAACCTGGCTCATACCTTCGGAAGTGCTTATCCTGTTATAGCCATAGGGAAAGAAAACTCCACTTGCCCAGATACCGCAAAGCAAGATAAGTGCAATAATAAAGGCTGCATTTCCGCTATGCCTTGGGGGATCAATCCTTTGTAATGGCTGGTACTCTCTGTAATCAATATCCGTGCCCCCCAGCAGTGTATCTCTGTCTGTCTTAAGTTGCCGCAAACAAACAGACATCTTTTCACATCGGTCATTAATTAAATCATATCTAACCTTTGCAACCCTGTATTTTCTCAAAAGCCTGTCCGATATAAGTGCAGGTATCAGAAAAGGAACGGCACAGGAGCGAATTAATTCCAGACTGAGCAAACTTCTGCTTTTAATAAAAGCAACTAATATCACAAGTACAAAGGCACACAAAGCCAGAAATCGGCAACATACCAGGAAGAGCCTTGTTCCCCTTGTTGAATCAAGCATGGAGGCAAGAGAAGTTCTTTCATTTTCACCGGTAATTAGATCCTGATAAAGTGCATCCATTGACTTATTAATATTTTTGATTTTTTCCAATAAATTATCCATAAATACCTGCTCCAAATAAATACTTATTAATATAATAAAGCATATTTCAAATCTTGGCAATAGATAAAAAACAAAGGACTGCAAAATAGCCAGATTTTTACAAAAGCATAGCAGTCCTTCATCCATCAATATATATTAAACTTAAATTTATATTCAACATTCTTAATAGTGGCACTTAACTTAGTTGCTACAGTTCTATCCTTTTCAAGCTGGGCTTTAAGCTCCTTAACCGATGCAAAGCCCCGTTCCTCCCTGAGCCATTTGTAGAAACAGATTATTACATCCATACCATATACCACTTCATTAAAGTCAAAAATATTGGTTTCTACCCGTCTTTCATGACCATCAAAGGTCGGGCAGACACCTACATTTGTCATGCTTGTATAGAGTTTGCCGTCAAGGGCTACTCTTGTAAGGTACACACCATTGGGGGGAAGCAGTTTTTCCTTGGCCGTAATTACATTAATGGTAGGGAAATCCAACAGCCTTCCTCTCTTTTCACCATCTGCAACTTTACCTATTACAAAATAAGGCTTGTCAAGCAGCTCAATAACCTTGTCCATTTCGGCATTCCTTATAAGTCCCCTTACACGGCTGCTGCTTACTCTCTCTCCTCCCACCTCAATAGGAGGTATGGCAATAACAAGTATACCCTTTTCTTCACCAAACTTCTGGAGAGTTTTATAATCGCCTGCCTTGTCCTTTCCAAAGAAATAGTTTTCTCCTACTACCAGCACTTTACAATGGGTTTTTTCCACCAAAAGGTCAAAAAACTCTCTTGGGGAAAGGGAAGCAAAATCAAGGGTAAATGGATACTGTACAAGTATATCCACACCCATATTATTAAGCACAAACTTCTTTTCCCTCGGATCAAGCATGGTACTGAAGTTTTGCTTTGTTTTAAACACAGTAACCGGATGGGGATAAAATGAAAAAACAACGCTTTTTAAATTATCCCTTTTTGCATACTCCTTCACCGTACTGATAAGCTTTTGATGTCCCAGATGGATTCCGTCAAAATTACCCAAGGTAACAGCCGTAGGTTCTTCTATTTTAAAATCACAAGTCTCATAAACAATCATTTTAAACATCACCTTAACATGGTTATTGGCTTAATACAGTCAGCCATAACCAGATATACCCCAACTATTTTATTATCTTCATCAAAAACCGTAACCTGCTCACCCTCTGCAAGGGGTTTGTTACAATAATTCAAGCTTATTTTATTACCATTTGCAAGGTATTTTTCCGCAGCCCCGGAAACTGTAACGGACTTATACTCCTTTAAAGCCTCCTCAGGCCGAAGCAATACCTCCTCAAGGCGTCCCTCTGCCACCAGATGCTTAAAATCATCCAGCTTTATACTGTTATCCAGAGTAAACCTGCCTGAGGCAGTACGCACAAGGGCTGACATATGTGCACCACATCCCAGCTTTTCGCCTATATCCTTGCAAAGTGTCCTGATATATGTACCCTTTGAACAGGTAACAAGCATTTCCACAACATTATCGCCCTTAAATATAATATTATCTATGGCGTATATGTGGATGAGCCTTGTCTTTCTTTCTATTTCAACACCTTCACGGGCAAGTTCATAAAGTTTCTTACCATTTACCTTAACGGCAGAATACATAGGGGGCTTTTGATAATATTCACCGATAAAGGATCTTGCCGCCCTTTCCACATCCTCATGACTTGCATTGACCTGACAGATTTTTATAATTTCTCCTGTATGATCCTCAGTGGTAGTTGTCACTCCAAGCGTCATTTCCGCTTTGTATTGCTTGACTGATGCAGTTATATAATCAGCAAGCTTAGTGGACTTGCCCACACAAATAGGCAAAACCCCCTCCGCCTCAGGATCAAGAGTACCTGTATGACCTGTTTTAATCCTGCCAAGGGTTTTACGTACCACATTGACTACATCATGGGATGTAAAGCCCTTTTCCTTATATATGTTGATAATACCGGAAATATTACTGTCAACCATTAGTTTCTTCTTCCTTAATACGACTTATTAATTTATCAAGGGTTTCTTCCATAGGCAGATCTGAAGTAGCTCCTGCTGCCAGTATATGACCTCCGCCCCCAAAGGAGGATGCAACATTATTAACGTTGCATTTTTTAGACCTCAGGCTGATTTTTACCTTACCTCCATCTCTTTCGGTAAGCAGAGCCGAAACCTGAACACCATCAATATTAAGCAGATACTCAACTATTCCGTCTGTATCACCGCTTTTTGCACCGCACATATCAAGCTCTGTCTTTGTCAGAGTGGAATACGCTATATCACCAAACATCCTGAAATTATTGATAGCACAACCCATAACCTTAACCTGAGAGGCTGTATGCTCATAAAGGACTTTAGAATGGATAAATGCTGTATCAACGCCCATTCCCACCAGCTCACCTGCTATTTCATGGGTTCTTTGAGAGGTGGAGTTGTGCTTAAAGCCCGATGTATCAAATACTATACCGGAATATATCGCCTCTGCAATATCAGCAGTAATCTCACACTTATTTCTGATAATCTCATATACTACCTCAGAAGCCGATGAAGCCTTAGGATTGACGATATTATACTGTGCAAACATATTGTTACTGATATGGTGGTCGATATTATAGGTAATTTCAGCCCTGTCAAAGACCTTTGCAGCCTCCCCAAGTCGTTCCTTATCACCACAATCCAATGCAAAAAAGAACTTTGGCGAAAGTGACTCCTTATCACCCTTATAAAGATATTCTGCACCCCTGAGATAATTAAATCTGTCAGGATACTCCTCAAGGAGGATAAGAGGAATCACTCCATGCTGTGCAAGAGCCATTGAAAAGGCAAATACAGAACTGACAGCATCCCCATCAGGGGAAATGTGCCCTGCAACAGCAGCAACATCACCCCTGTTAAGGGTTTCAAAAACATTGTTTTCATACATGAAAATCAACCCTCTTGTTTCTTATTAATATCCTTTATTATTTTATCTATCTTAAAGCTATATTCCATGGAGTCATCAAGAATGAAGGTAAGCTCGGGAGTAATACGCAGGTTAATCCGGTTTGCAATAAGAGATCTGATAAAACCTGTCGCACTTTTAAGCACAGAAATAACCTCCTGCTTCTTTTCATCATCACCCAGAACACTTACATATACCTTACAGTACTTAAGGTCATTTGTAGTATCCACCTTAAGGACACTTGTAATAACTCCTATCCTTGGGTCTTTAAGATCTGAACGTATAATTTCGGAAATTTCCTTTTGTATTTCGTCATTAATACGTATCATCCTGTTGCTGTTTTTTTTCATTACTGTTTAATTTCCTCCATAACAAAGGCTTCTATGATATCGCCCTCTTTAATATCATTAAACTTATTAAGAACGATACCACATTCAAAACCTGTAGCTACTTCCTTTACATCGTCTTTAAAACGTCTTAAGGTAGCAAGCTCACCCTCATGCACAACAATACCGTCTCTTACAACACGTACCCTTGCATTACGCTGAAGCTTACCCTCCTTAACATAAGCACCACCAATGGTACCTACACCGGAAGCCTTAAAGAGCTGTCTTATCTCTGCATGACCGATTATCTTTTCTTCATAAACAGGATCAAGCATACCCTTCATAGCTTCTGTAATATCTTCTATTGCGTTATAGATAACTCTGTAAAGTCTGATATCTACCTTTTGATCATCGGCAACACTCTTTGCAGATGCCTCCGGACGTACATTAAAGCCTATAATGATTGCGTTTGATGCACTTGCAAGCATAACATCCGACTCAGTAATAGCACCTACACCACCATGGATAGTTCTTATCCTTACCTCGTCATTTGAAAGCTTCTCAAGGCTTGCCCTTACAGCTTCAACAGAACCCTGTACATCTGCCTTAATAACAATGTTAAGCTCCTTTATATTACCGCTTTGAATCTGGCTGAAGAGATCATCAAGGGAAACCTTCTGAGGTGTATCCTTGATAAGATCCTCCCTGTTCTTTGCTGCAACAGACTCTGCAACCTGTCTTGCGTGCTTTTCGCTTTGTGCAACATAGAACATATCTCCTGCCCTAGGCACCTCATTAAGGCCAAGAATCTCAACAGGCATAGATGGGCCTGCCTTCTTTACCTTCTGACCCTTATCATTCATCATTGCACGTATACGGCCGTAGGTAGAACCTGCAACTACAGGGTCACCTACATTAAGGGTACCGTTCTGGACAAGTACGGTGGCAACAGCACCTCTACCCTTATCAAGCTGTGCCTCAATTATGCTGCCCCTTGCCTTCTTATTAGGATTTGCCTTAAGTTCCTTCATCTCTGCTACAAGAATGATCATTTCAAGGAGGTGATCAATACCCTCCTTAGTGGTTGCTGAAACAGGAACACATATAGTATCACCGCCCCAGTCCTCGGATATAAGTCCGTATTCTACAAGCTCCTGCTTAACACGTTCCGGATTGGCGCTTGGTTTATCTATCTTGTTTATAGCTACTATAATTTCTACACCTGCTGCCTTAGCATGATTGATAGCCTCAATAGTCTGTGGCATAACACCATCATCGGCTGCTACAACAAGTACAGCAATATCAGTTACCTGTGCACCTCTCATTCTCATGGCTGTAAATGCCTCATGGCCAGGAGTATCAAGGAATGTAATAGGCTTACCGTCTATGGCAACCGTATAAGCACCTATGTGCTGTGTAATACCACCTGCTTCCCTTGTGGTAACATTTGAATGTCTGATGGCATCAAGAAGGGAAGTTTTACCATGGTCAACATGACCCATAACAACTACAACAGGTGGTCTTTCAACAAGATCTTCCTCATTATCCTCTTCTTCTCTGAATTCCTCTTCAAGAAGGTCTATTTCCTCAGCTTTTTCGGCAATTACATCAAATTCATCACAGATAGCCTCAGCAAGTTCAAACTCGATTTCCTGATTAACGCTTGCCATAACGTTTTTCTTCATAAGGCGCATAACTATATCCGCAGAGTTTTTGCCAAGCTTATCTGCAAGATCCTTGACTGTAATAGTATTACCGATCTGAATTATTTTAATATCGTCCTCTGTCTCCACCGGAACCTCCTGGATGGGAGTTTCTTCCCTCTTTAACCTGTTCTTTTTATTTTTCTTATTCTTTTTATTTATATGACCCTGGGCATTGATATTAGGCTTTGGCCTTGTAAAATTAGAGCCCTTATTGGCATCATCGTTCTTATTTTTATTGTTCTGAACAGCCTTATTTTTACCACCTGCATTCTGAACAGACCTGTTTTTACCGTTCTGACCAGGTCTAGAACTATCAGGCTGTCTGTCATTACGATCATTTTTAGCTACTTTATTACCCTTAACGGCTGTCTGTTGTCTTTCGGCAGCAGGCTGCTGTCTTGTTTTTTTATGGACAGGAGCATTGGCAGGCTTTTTTTCTGCCTCATTTCCTGACTTTGGCTTGGCTGATACCTCAGCTTTCTGATTTTGTGCCGGCTTTGGGCTGTCGTCCTTAGCATAGAGCTTTTTAACCTTAGCCACTGTTTCCTCATCGACACCACTTGAATGGGATTTAACCTCAACCCCCATTTCATTAAGTTTGCCGATAAGCTCCTTATTAGTCATATTTAATATTTTGGCAAGTTCATATACTCTCATCTTCGACAAATCTATCACCTCCATAATTATTCAAGAATATTCGGTACTGCTACTACGGAATCATTCCATAATACTCCGAAAGACATCCTTATTTACTCCCGATTACACCGAAAGCTCTGTCTTGATCCTTTGCGCAAAACCCATATCAGTAACTGCAAACACCGTTCTGTTATACATACCTACCGCAGAGCTAAGCTCCTCTCTGGATCCTGTAACGATATATTCCGTCCCCTGTCCTTCAGCACGTCCGATTATTTTTTTCTTAGTGTTGTCCGAGGCATCTTCGGCTATGATCACAAGGACACACATCCTGTCCCTTATAGCCATAGAAACCGTATCCTCACCGCTTATAAGCTTTCCTGCACGTTTTGCAAGGGAAAGCATTGATGTAGCCCTTCTGCTTATCAAGGCTCTGTCAGCTCCTTTTTAAGTTCCTCATACACGCTTTGTGGTACTGCCGTCTTAAACGAGCGTTCCAATCCACGTGATTTATGAGCCTTCTCAAGACAATCAGCATTTGGGCATATATATGCGCCTCTGCCCTGCATCTTTCCTGTAGAGTCAAGTTTAAATTCCCCTTCGTCGGTTTTAACTATACGTATAAGTTCCTTTTTAGGTTTCATTTCCTGACATCCTGTACATTTTCTAAGTGGAACCTTCTTTTTGATCACCGTTTCACCAACCTTTCGGCATATCCGTCGGGATTACTCCTCAACGTCTTCCTCCTCAGTGTCTGTATCCAGGTTTACAAAGCCTGTAAGCCTTGCCTGTGACTCGCTTTTAATATCAATTTTCCAGCCGGTAAGTCTTGCAGCAAGCCTTACATTCTGGCCTTCCTTACCGATTGCAAGTGAAAGCTGACTATCCGGTACCACTACCCTTGCACACTGCTCGCCTTCATCTTCATTTATTTCAACTGCAATTACCTTTGCAGGATTAAGTGCAGAAGCAATAAGTTTTTTAGGATCCTCATCCCAAGGCACAATATCTATCTTTTCGCCCTTAAGTTCATTTACAATTACATTTACTCTGTTTCCGTTAGGACCTACACAAGCTCCTACCGCATCAACATCAGGATTTTTGGAATAAACAGCCATTTTTGTTCTGGAGCCTGCCTCCCTTGAAATAGCCTTTATCTCAACTGTACCATCCATAACTTCAGGTACTTCAAGCTCAAAAAGTCTTTTAACAAGACCTACATGAGTCCTTGATACATTAACAATAGGTCCCTTTGATGTCTGCTTTACCTCATAAATGTACACCTTAATCCTGTCATTAAAATTATAGGTTTCACCGGGAATCTGTTCCTGTGCAGGAAGCATAGCATCCATCTTACCAAGGGAAACAATAACATTTTTCTTTTCGGTACGCTGAACTATAGCCGTGTCTATATCCTTATCCTTCTTAAGATACTCGTTGTAAAGCTTTTCCCTTTCAGCCTCTCTGAACTTTTGAACAACAACCTGTTTAGCTGTCTGGGCAGAAATACGTCCAAAGTTCTTAGGAGTTATTTCATACTCAACTATGTCACCATACTCGTACTTAGGGTCTATCTTTCTTGCATCCTCAAGAGAAACCTCAAGGAATGCATCATAAACATCCTCTGTAACTTCCTTCTGGGCAAAGACCTTGATTTCACCGGTCTCTCTGTTAATATCAACACGGATATTCTGAGAGGTACCGTAGTTTTTCTTGCAGGCAGTTTCAAGAGATGTCTTGATGGCATCAAAAATAACTTCCTTATCAATACCCTTTTCCTTTTCAATTAAATTTAAAGCTTCAATAAGCTCATGGCTGTCCATTTGCCTTATCCTCCTTAAAAAACATCTTATCTTAAATTAAAAAATTACAGCAAGCCTTGTTGAGGCAACCTCTTTACGGGGAAACGAAAGTTCCTTACCCTCCTCTGACTCAATGACCACATTATCATCCTTAAGTCCCAGCAGAGTGCCTCTGAATTCTTTTTGTCCTTCAAGTGCTTTAAAGAGCTTTACATCCACAAGTTTACCCTTATATTTAACATACTCATGGTCTCTCTTAAGTATACGGTCAATACCTGGCGAGCTTACCTCCAGTATATATGGCTCATCGGTAATATCATCACTAAGCTGTTCATCCAGTGCCCTGGATACAAGTTCGCAATCATCTATTGTAATGCCGCCTTCCTTATCCACGTACACCCTTAGATACTTATTAGGCCCTTCCTTAACAAACTCAGCATCCACAAACTCAAAACCATTTTGTTCAATAATAGGCATAGCCAGCTCTTCTGCAAGCTTAACTATATCCTTTGCCTGCATCAACCATCACCCTCCTTGTTGTATTTAAGCAGAAAAATAGGAGCTGTAGCCACAGCCCCATTTGCGTCCTCGTCAAAAAAAACTCCGTACCTGCCGAACATATCGGCATGGGTCTGCATCCAAGCCCAAAACAGGCTGAAGATAAAACAAGAGTGGGCAGAACCCACTCTCTAATCAACAACAGTCACTGGAAACATTATATCATCAAAACATTTCCATTGCAAGCATTTTTATACTTTTCAATAAATTTTATACGCCCTTGTTTGAAATATATAAATCAGAATATAAAAAAAGCCGGGGAGAATCTCTCTCCCACAGCCTCTGTAATACGTATCAACCGCCAAGATATGCTTTTTTGACACTTTCATCGCCCATAAGCTTACTGGCTGTATCTGATTTAACAATATTTCCTGTTTCAAGTACATATGCACGATCAGATATAGACAAAGCCATATTGGCATTCTGTTCAACAAGGAGTATTGTAACACCGTCATTGTTACATTCCTTGATAATACTGAATATTTCCTTTACAAGGATGGGTGCAAGACCCATTGAAGGCTCATCCATAAGGAGCATACGGGGTTTACCCATAAGAGCCCTTCCGATTGCAAGCATCTGCTGCTCTCCGCCTGAAAGGGTACCTGCCAGCTGCTTCCTACGCTCACCAAGGCGTGGAAAAAGCTCCATAACACGATTATACTCCTTGGCAATAAAATCCTTATCCTTTACAGAAAATGCACCTAACTCCAGATTTTCCTGAACTGTAAGATCCTGAAATACCCTTCTGCCCTCCGGAACATGTCCAAGGCCAAGACGCATTATCCTGTCAGCAGTCATACCGCCTATTTGCTTATCCATAAAGAAAACACGTCCGCTGGATGGCTTAATAAGACCTGAAACGCTGTGCAGTGTTGTAGTTTTACCTGCACCGTTTGCACCGATAAGTGAAACTATTTCACCTTCGTTAACTTCAAAGCTGATACCCTTGATAGCATGGATGGCGCCATAGTATACATGAAGATCTTCTACCTTTAACAACTATATCCCGCCTTTCCTACTCGCCAAGGTATGCCGCTATAACACGAGGATTTGACTTGACCTCATCGGCAGTACCGTTTGCAATTATCTTACCATACTCCAGTACAACAATCTTTTCACATATGCCCATTACAAGTCCCATATCATGTTCAATAAGAAGAATAGATATATTAAATTTATTTCTTATCAAAGCAATGGTATCCATAAGCTCTGCCGTTTCGTTGGGGTTCATACCTGCCGCAGGCTCATCCAGTAAAAGGAGCTTAGGATTAGTTGCAAGGGCTCTAGCTATTTCCAGTTTACGCTGTTTTCCATAAGGAAGATTTGAAGACTTAAAGCTTGCCTCCTTGTCAAGATCAAAGACCTTAAGGAGTTCCATGGCCATCTCATTCATTTCCTTTTCCTGTTTAAAATAAGAAGGAAGACGAAAAATTCCTGAGATCAGTCCGTAGTTTTCCCTGTTATGAAGACCAACCTTAACATTATCAAGTACAGACATATCACCAAAAAGCCTGATATTCTGAAATGTTCTGGCTATACCTGCCTTATTTATTTCAATAGGATTTTTACCTACCATTTCCTTACCGTCAAACATGAAGCTTCCATCTGTAGGCTTATATACACCTGTAAGAAGGTTAAATGCCGTAGTTTTTCCTGCACCGTTGGGGCCTATAAGTCCATAGAGCTGCCCATTGTCAATGGTCAGATTAAAATCATCTACGGCACGCAAACCTCCGAAGGATATGCCCAAATTTTTTACTTCCAACAAAGCCATAATTATTCAACCCCTTTCATATTCTTCTTGAGTTGAAACTTTGACTCAATACGTTTTCTGAAGGCACTTATGCGAGGATTGGAATTTATAAGCATCATTGCTATAAGTACAACAGCATAAATAAGCATTCTGTAATCGTCAAGGCCACGAAGAACCTCAGGCAATACAGTAATAATAATAGCTGCCACAACTGAACCTGTGATACTTCCCATACCACCTAATACTACGATAACAAGTATCTCTATTGACTTGTTGAAGTCAAAGGTAGCTGGCTTAAGAATACCCAGATTATGTCCATAAAGGACACCTGCAACGCCTGCAAAGAATGCAGCCACAACAAAAGCAAGAAGCTTGTAATAAACTACATTAATACCAACAGCCTCTGCTGCAATAACATTGTCTCTGATAGCACAAATAGCCCTGCCATGACGGGAATTAATAAGATTTGCAATAACAATTATAGTTACAAGCACCGCTATAAATATCATGGTAAAATTTGTAGTCTTTTCAATACCCTTAAGTCCTCCTGAGCCTCCTGTAATATCCATATTAATAATAACAGATTTAATAATTTCTCCGAAAGCCAGTGTTACAATAGCAAGGTAATCGCCCTTAAGTCTGAGGGCAGGTACACCGATAATAATACCGAAAGCGGCAGCAACAAGGCCGCCTATAAGGATAGCCAAAGGAAACTCTATGTATGTAGGAAGATCCATAAACACGGTAAACATACATCCGGAATATGCACCAACGGACATAAAGCCTGCATGGCCCAAGGTAAGTTCGCCCAGAAAGCCTACAGTAAGGTTAAGGGATACCGCAAGCATTATATTGATGCCTACAGGAATAAGTAAGCGTGAAAACTGCCTTGAAAGCTTACCAGTAGCATCAAGATAAAAAATCAATGCATATACGGCAATAGCAACAATAAGCCATATTATATTTTTAAGCTTTATCTTCTTTATCTTTTTCATGTCATTCACCTACTTATACCTTAGTAACTCTCTGTTTTCCAAGCAATCCGGAAGGCTTAAATAACAGCACCAGTATCAAAACACCAAATACGATTGCATCGGAAAGCTGTGTAGAGATATATGCCTTTGACAAACTCTCTATTATACCAAGGAGGATACCACCAAGCATGGCCCCCGGCACACTGCCTATACCTCCAAGTACAGCTGCAACAAAGGCCTTGATACCCGGAAGTGCACCTGTGTAAGGGTCCACAAAGCCATAAGAGCTTACAAAAAGTGCTCCTGCAACAGCAGCAAGGAATGATCCGATTGCAAATGTAAGTGAAATAGTATTATTTACATTAATACCCATCAGCTCAGCTGCTCCTCTGTCCTCAGATACTGCAAGCATAGCCTTACCGACTTTAGTCTTATTGATGAAAAGCACAAGAAGGATCATAATAACAATGGTAGCACCAAGGGTAACAACTGACTCACCGGTAAGTGTAATGCCTCCTATGGTCACAGGATCAACATTTATAACCGATGCCACCCTCTGGGACTTTGAGCCAAAAATAAGGAGTGCAACGCTCTGTAAAAGATAACTTACACCTATTGCTGTAATAAGCACTGTAAGGGGAGATGCCAGACGAAGGGGTTTATAGGCCACCTTTTCTATAACAACACCAAGGACAGTACATACAAGCATACTGATCAGCACAGAAAGAGCCGGTGAAAGGCCCAAGTTTGTAGTTGCTACCGAAATACTATAAGCACCTACCATAATTATATCACCATGAGCAAAGTTAAGCATCTTTGCAATGCCGTAAACCATGGTATAACCGAGTGCCATAAGGGCATAGATACTACCCAGGTTTAACCCGTTTATAAATTGTTCGATAATTACCATAAATTCAACTCCATATATCAGCCTTAAGCAACTAAAGCATTGGGGGATATCCTCAATGCTTTAGTAACACAGATCGTTAATTATTGAGCAACGTACTGACCATTTTCAATAGTAGCAACAAGTGCTTCTTTTTCAGGCTCACCGTTCTCATCAAATGTCATATGGCCTGTAAGACCATCAACTTCGATCTCAGTCATTGCAGCTATAAGAGCCTCATTTGAGATATCTCCACCTGTCTGCTCGATAGCTGCTTTAATAGCGTAAACGCCATCATAAGCATCTGCAGCAAACTGATCGGGAGTTTCGCCAAACTGCTCCTGATATGTTGCAACAAAAGCCTTAACCTTTTCATCTTCGGAAGTAGCAACAAAAGGTGTAAGGAAAGTAGCTCCCTCAATATTTGTCGTATCTCCCTGAAGCTGATCAATAACACCATCCCAGCCATCGCAGCCAAAGTATGGAAGACTAACACCTACTGTAGCAGCCTGCTCTGAAATATAACCAACCTCTGTATAGTAAATAGGTAAGAAAAGGCAATCAGCACCTGATGACTTAATCTTTGTAAGCTGTGACTTAAAGTCAACATCTCCTGTGTTAAATGACTCATCAGCTACGATTTCCATACCGAGCTCTCCTGCCTTAGCAACAAAAGCATCATTGATACCCTTACTATAGTCATTACCTACATCATAAATGATAGCTACTTTGCTATAGCCCTGACCTGAAATATATTCAGCCATTGTTTCACCCTGAAGTGGGTCAGTAAAGCAAATTCTGAAATTGTTATCATACTTTGTACAATCCTGTGCAGAACCACTTGGTGTAACGGTAAGTATACCGTCTGCCTGTGCCTCCTCAATCATAGCTATACAGCAACCGCTTGTAACGGCACCAAGTATTGCATTTGCGCCCTCATCCATTACCATATTGTAAGCATTAACAGCCTTTTCCTCGTCGTTTTCATCATCTTCGAAAACAAGATCAAGGGTATATCCGGCTACACCACCTGCGGCGTTGATTTCATCAATAGCTATCTGTGCACCATTCTGTACAGATGTACCATAGCTTGCTGCATCACCGGTAAGTGGTCCCATGCCGCCAATAATAAAAGTTTTTCCTTCGTCAGATGTACCAGAGTTTTCCCCTGTATCGGCTGTATTTTCTCCATCACCTGTAGAGGATGATGTACAGCCTGCAAATGAAAGTACCATAGCTCCCGCAAGTACGGATGCTAAAACTCTTTTAAATTTCATAGAATAATCCCTCCTGTATATCATTAAAATATACATATTAACCCAATTAAAACCGGGCTACCTTTCTATTTACAAAAAAAACAGGACAGACAGATGCCTGTCCTGTTATAAAACTAAATTATTCCTCTTCAGCTGTTTCCTCAGCCTGATCTGCATTTGCAGTTGCCTCAGGCTTTGGAAGAGTTTCCTTGATACTAAGGCTGATCTTCTTGTTCTCAAGATCAAGATCAGTTACCTTTGCAGAAATCTCCTGTCCGATAGTAAGCTCGTCCTCAGGCTTTTCTACATGCTTATGAGCGATCTGTGAAATGTGTACAAGACCATCTACACCATCCTCAAGCTCAACGAAAGCGCCAAAGCTTGTCATTCTTACTACCTTACCTGTTACAATATTGCCTACTGCATACTTTTCAGCAGCATTCTTCCATGGATCTGCATCCATATCCTTAAGTGAAAGGGAAATCTTACCCTTTTCAGGATCAACACCCAGTACAGTTACAGTAACAGTCTGTCCTTCCTTAAGAACATCGCTTACCTTTTTAACTCTGCCCCAGCTCATCTCTGAAATATGGATAAGTCCATCAACGCCGCCAAGGTCAACGAAAGCACCAAAATCAACAATACGGCTTACTGTGCCCTCTATCTTGTCACCAACTTTGATTGAGTCAAATACCTGCTTTCTCTTTTCGTCAATTTCCTTCTGTGCAAGAGCCTTACGTCCTATAACTATACGTGGTCTTGCCTTTTCTGTATTGTACTCAAGTACTTCAAAGTCGTACTCCTTACCAACAAAAGCAGAAAGATCCTCAACATATCTGTTAGAGATCTGTGAAGAAGGTACAAATACCTTGATACCGTTTACAAGAGCCATAAGACCACCCTTAACGGTTTCAACTACCTTACCCTTAACAGTCTGCTTCTCATTATAAGCCTTCTCAATTTCATCATATCCCTTAACAGCATCAACCTTCTTCTTTGAAAGAAGAACATTGCCGTCACCATCATTGACTCTGATAACAAATACGTTTATCTCATCGCCGGGCTTAACAACGTCAGCAGGCTCCACATTAGGATCATCAGAGAACTCAGCCTTGGTAATGATACCATCAGACTTGTAACCAAGGTCAACATAAACCGAACCTGTATCACTGACATTGATAACCTTACCCTTTACCACCTGACCAGTATGTAAGGATACAAAGGTTGCGTCAACCATCTCCATAAAATTGTTTGTTTCACTCATAGCATTAACAGCCTCCTTTATTATCACCGGCGGCGTAGATGCACCGGCAGTTATACCAATTTTAACATCAATTGAAGAAATATTCAACTGTAAATCTTCAATTGACTCACATAAAAATGTATTTTTACAAAATTTTTTGCTTATTTCGTATAATTTTCGGGTATTTGAACTTTTTTTATCACCCAAAACTATCATATAATCCACCTGTTTTGCAATTTCAACAGCCTCTGCCTGTCTTTCGGCAGTTGCATTACAGATGGTATTATAAAGCTTAAGATCCTCAAAATCATCTCCAAGGATAGCAAGTATTTCCTTAAAAACATCCATCTGGAAGGTGGTCTGGACAACCAAAGCCCATTTTTTGCTTTTATCAGGCTTAAAAGCTGCTGCCTCCTCAACGGAATTGATTATAACAGCAGTATCTGAACACCAGCCGTTTATACCAATAACCTCCGGATGATTGCCATTACCTATTATTATAATACTTCTTTGCTCATCTTCATAGCTTTTTTTTACAATATTGTGAATTTTTTTTACGAAGGGACAGGTACAGTCAGTGTATTTAAGTCCCTTTGCCTCAATTTCATCATAAATATGAGGAGGCACACCATGGGAACGGATAATAACTTCACCCTCTCCTGCCTCATTCAGATCTTCAATAACCCTGACACCATGTTTTTCAAGGTCAGATATTACCTGCTTATTATGAATAATAGGTCCGTAGGTATATATTTTACCGCTGTCAAGCTTATCATATACACAATCCACTGCCCTTTTTACACCAAAACAGAAGCCTGCACTTTTAGCCAGTATTACACTCACAAATGCACATCCCTTAACCTTTTATTTTATTTTCGATAAGCTTGCCTATGGCATCCCTTACCTCTTCGATACTCATTTCCGTAGTATCAATTATAACCGCATCAGGAGCAACTGTCAACGGATTACACTGTCTGTTTTTATCATTTTTATCCCGTTGCTCTATTTCCTGCTCGATTTTTGTTTTATCGGCCACTATTCCCTTTTCGGCAAGCTCATGACAGCGTCTTTCCGCACGTTCCCCTACGGCAGCATCAAGATACACCTTTACCTGAGCATCCTTAAGGACATTTGAACCTATATCTCTGCCATCCATAACAACGCTTTGCTTTTCCGCAAGTGAACGCTGAAGTTCAACAAGGGCACTGCGTACAGCCGGGATAGCCGCCACCTTTGAAGCATACTCCGCCGCCTTTTGTGTCCTTATGGCATCGGTAACGTCCCTCTCTGCAAGGTAAATACGCTGCATACCCTCACTGTTTTCAAGACGTATATCAATATCCTCAAGCACCTGTGCAACTGCATCGGCAGAATCTGCATCAATATTGTTTTCAAGGCAATAAAGACCAACAGCCCTGTACATTGCACCTGTATCTACATATACAAGAGAATATTTTTTGGCAAGAAGTTTTGCCACCGTGCTTTTTCCCGAACCAGCCGGTCCGTCTATAGCAACTGCTAATTTAGAGTTTTTTTTTACAATATCAGGTCTTAAGGCTTTGGCACCCTCAAGATAAACATGATTCATTTCACTTTGTGCCTTATCACTTTCAATGCTGACCATAACCCTTATACATTTTCTTAAACTGCCTTCGATATACAGTTCCTGCACACACATAAGGGCGGCATCAACTATGCCTATTGCCCTTGCTGCCACTGCAGGATACACGGACTTTATATCATCTGTGGCAGTAAAGATAATTGAGGATATATCCTCTATCTTAATGTTATTCTGTGCAATAATTTCTCTGAGCATCCGCTCTGTTCCCGCAAGGACCGCCGTTCTGTCATCTGCCTCGACAGTAATAGCGCCTCTGATACAACGTGTTGCCATCATAAACCTCCATATATTAAAATCCCTAACAATTACTTCCTGCCAGGTGACCTGTTGCAAAAGCTATCTGTAGATTAAATCCCCCCGTATAGGCGTCAACATCTATAACCTCGCCTGCAAAGAAAAGTCCTTTAACAAGCTTTGACTCCATAGTGGAAGGATCAATCTCGTCCACATCGACTCCTCCTGTTGTAACCACCGCCTCATTATATCCCGAGGTAGCTGTTACAGTAAGCTTAAGTCCCTTAATAAGCTTAAGGAGAGTAAGCCTTTCCTCCTTAGTAATGCTATTTACCTTTTTATCCGGAGAAATACCAGAAAGCTTGATAATAACAGGTATAAGCTTCATCGGAAGTAAATCGTCAAGGGCATTTTTAAAGTCCTTATTCACATATTTGGCAAAATCCCTTAAAAGCCTGTTGTCCAGTTCCTTATCTGAAAGGGCAGGTTTAAGGTCTATATATGCCTCAATTTTTTTGTCTGTTTTATCCGTTACATATCGGCTTGCTGTAAGAACAAGGGGACCCGAAATACCATAGTGTGTAAAAAGCATCTCTCCGAAATCGGAATATACCTGCTTTCCATCAATTTTAACAGTAAGCCTTACATTCTTTAAGCTAAGCCCCATAAGAGAGGAAACCCATTTTTCCTTAGTAATAAGGGGTACAAGAGATGGATACAAAGCAGTTACCCTGTGTCCCATTTTTTTTGCAAAGCGATAGCCATCACCATCTGAACCCGTTATAGGATAGGAAAGTCCCCCTGTAGCAATTATAACACTATCACAGGGGATTATCTTACCTCCGGATTTTACTCCTGTTACCCTGCCTCCCTCAGAAATAATACCATCCGCCTTTGTATTCAGCCTTATTTCAACCCCACTTTTTTTTGCAAAGCGTTCAAGAGCACGTACTATATCACCTGATTTATCTGAAACAGGAAAAACCCGATTTCCCCTTTCCACCTTCACCTTGACACCCAGCCCTTCAAAAAATGACATTGTGTCCTGAGCTGTAAAGCCATAAAATGCACTGTACATAAAGTAGGGATTTCCCGGAGTGTTAGCTATAAGATTCTCAGGATCGGTATCATTTGTAAGATTACACCTGCCCTTACCTGTAATAAAAAGTTTCCTTCCACAGCGATCTTTTTTTTCAAGCAATATAACCTTAAGTCCTCTGCCTGCCGCAACACCTGCAGCCATCATACCTGCAGGACCTCCGCCGATAACAATAACCGTCTTCATTTGGGAAACCTCCCCTTACAGATATTTTTTTGTAGGCTGTGAAGTATATACCTGGTATTCGTTCCAGAGCTTT
This sequence comes from uncultured Eubacteriales bacterium, assembly GCA_949293325.1. Taxonomy (GTDB): domain Bacteria; phylum Bacillota; class Clostridia; order Lachnospirales; family CAG-274; genus CALWRD01. Next base: position 41,243 of record CASFCZ010000093.1, read on the forward strand.
TCAAGCTTGTCCAGACTTCTGTCCAGTTCTTCACGCTTATTAATACTTATTGCCACAAGCAAGGCATTTATCACACTTAAAGGTGCCACAAGGGAGTCAATAAAACTTACCATATCACTTCTGGCCGTCAGGCAACAGGTAGCATAGCCTGCAAGTGGCGACTTATCCGTATCTGTCAGTGCAATGGTAGTCGCGCCCTTTGTATAGGCATATTCCATAGCCTTAATGGTACGCTGACTGTATCTGGGAAAACTTATGCCTACAAACACATCTCCCCTGTCAACCCTGAATATCTGTTCAAAGAGTTCTGTTGCCCCTGCATGACCTACATTAATAACATTTGGCCGCATAAGGTTAAGATAAAAGGAAAAAAAAGAAGAAAGAGGAGCCGCACTTCTGCCTCCCACAAGATAGACAGTTTTTGCCTCAATGAGTTTATTGACAGCCTCATCAAAAACAGACTTATCTATATCTGCCAGAGTAGAATATATCCTGTCTGCATCCCTTTCAAGGACAGTATTTAAAATATGTTTGTCATTGCGTGAGATTCTGTCATAGGATACACGCATACGCTGACTTGCCGTCAGCTTGTTTTTAACTACCTCTTCAAGTGCATCCTGTAGACCCGGGTATCCGTCAAAACCCAGCTCAATTGCAAATCTGACTACAGTAGACTCGCTTACGCCGGCTATTTCACCAAGCTTTGCCGCAGTAAGGTATACAGCCTTGTCGTAATGCTCTATAAGGAAATTTGCAATACGCTTTTGTCCCTTGCTGAACTCAGGCATTTTATCCTGCATAATAGTCAAAAGATCCCGCATTTCTTCCATTTTCATACCTCGAAACCATATATAATATCGTATTTTAACATATTAAAGCTAACTCGTCAACAATCTGCAGGATATAATTTATCAGGCTGCAATTTTTTGACGGTTTAAAGGGAGCCCATATATATCAGGCTCCCTTAATAATTGTATTATTTATCCCTCAGCTGTGCTCCAAGCTTAGCCTCAAGTTCTGCTATTATCTTCTTCATAGGTGCATTTACTTCCTCATCTGTAAGGGTTCTGTCCTGAGCCCTGAAGGAAATATTATAAGCAACTGACTTATAACCCTCCTTGATCTGCTTACCCTTGTAAACATCAAAAAGCTGAACATCTTCAAGGAGCTTGCCACCCTTTTCCTTAATGATACTTTCAATATCCTTAACGATAACACCGTCTTCAACAAGCATTGCTATATCCCTTTGTACAGCAGGGAACTTTGGTAATGGCTTAAATGACTTTTCAAAGGATGCGTTTTCAACAAGCATATCAATATCAAGTACTGCTACATATACCTTAGTATCTATATCGTACTTAGCTGATGTATCCGGATGGATTTCACCCACGAAGCCAAGCTTCTTACCATCAATACATATAGCTGCAAGTCTGCCCGGATGCATATATGGCAAATCACTGCTTGGTGACCATTCCACCTTTTTATCCATACCAAGCACAATGAAAAGTTCCTCACAAATGCCCTTGATGGTATAAAAGTCAACACCACCGCCATACATACCTATGGTAAGCATGGACTTTTCATCAGGCAGCTCAGTAAGAGGAAGTGCCTTTGGAATGTATACCTTACCTATTTCAAAAAGAGCTGCATCACTGTTTCTTCTGTTATAATTAGTAGCAAGAGATGTAAGCATACCATTCAAAGTCTGTGTACGCATTATACTGAAGTCCTCACCAAGAGGATTTGTAATTGTAACCGTGTCTCTTAATTTACTGTCAGCAGGAATGGAAAGCTTATCAAATACCTTTGGACTTTCAAATGAGAATATCTTTGCTTCATTCAATCCCATTGACACCATTACAGAGGTAATCTTATCCTCCACCACCTGCTTATGGGTCTTTTTACCTACCGTAGGCGTACCTGCTGCAAGGGTAGTTTCAATATTGTCATATCCATAGAACCTTGCAATTTCCTCAGCCAGATCGGCCTCCGCCTCAAGATCGGGACGGAAAGTAGGGATAACAGCCTTGCTGCCATCTGCCTCTACCTCTACAAGCTTAAGTAAATCTATCATTTCCTGCTCGGTAAGCTTAGTACCAAGAAGTTTATTAATGCCATCAGTGCTGTAATCAACAGTCCATTTTTCTCTCTTGTTAGGGTAGCAGTCAACCATACCCTTGCAAACCTCACCACAGCCAAGCATTTCAACAAGCTGTACAGCCCTGTTTACCGCATCATAAGCAAGGTTAGGGTCAAGACCCTTTTCATATTTTGCAGAAGCGTCTGTTCTTAAACCAATCTTTTTTGCAGTAATTCTTACATTTGGACCATTGAAATTGGCAGACTCAAAGAGGATTGCATGTGCATTTGGGCTTACCTTTGAGTTTTCTCCCCCCATTACACCTGCAATGGCAACTGCCTTATTGCAATCGGAAATAACCAGCATTGAGGAATCAAGATTTCTCTGCTGTCCGTCAAGAGTAGTGATAACCTCTCCGTCCTTTGCATTTCTTACTATTATTTTTCTTTCGTCAATGGTATCAATATCAAATGCGTGCATTGGCTTACCCAGTTCAAGCTTAACATAGTTTGTAATATCTACTATATTATTGATAGGTCTTACACCTGCTGCTGTGAGCCTGTGTCTTAACCAGAGAGGAGATGGTTCAACCTTTACATTTTTAACCACCCTTGCTATGTAGCGAGGGCAAAGGTCAGGATTTTGTATTTCAACATCAATCATATCTGCCGAATTACCTTCTCCTTCTTCCTTAACAGTAATTTCAGGATACTTGAATGGCAGTCTATAAGTAGCTGCTGTTTCCCTTGCAAGACCTATTATACTGAAGCAGTCCGGTCTGTTGGAGGTTATTTCAAACTCAACAACGTCATCCTCCATCATAAGAAGCTTTTTAACGTCAGCACCAAGCTCCACTTCATTCTGGAATATATAAATTCCGTTTTCGGGAGCTTCAGGATAATCATTCCTTGTAAAGCCAAGTTCCTCTATTGAACAAAGCATACC
>CASFCZ010000094.1 GCA_949293325.1 uncultured Eubacteriales bacterium
TTCATACAAGGGATGACCTGAACTTTTACTTAAGTGAAAATGAAGGAAAACCCCTGGAAGTAACTGTCAGACGGGGAAGTGAAAAATTTACTGTGACCATTAATACACAGGCAGACAGTGATGGACAAAGGCAGATAATGGGTATTACAACCGGATACAAAATACCCCTTATTGATCTTGGCTTATTTGATAGTGGTTCTGTTCCTGATAATTACGAAACTGCGGGATTTTTTGAGTGTATTGCAGACGGATTCTGGCAGATGCTTTTTCTGGTAAAGGTTACCGTTATAGGCGTTGTGAGAATGTTTACACTTAATGTTTCCCTTAATGATATAAGCGGACCTATCGGTGTTACTACTGTGGTGGGAGAAGCCTATGAGGAAACCATAACCTCCGGAAGTATTTATACTATACTTACCATGCTTAATATGAGTGCACTCCTCAGTGCCAATCTGGGTGTTATTAATCTTGTTCCCATTCCTGCCCTTGACGGCGGAAGAATTTTTGTATACCTTATTGAGATAATAAGAAGAAAACAGCTTCCTCCGGAAAAGGAAGGAGTTATTAATCTGATAGGATTTGCACTTGTAATGGGTTTTGGAATTTTCATAGCTGTAAACGATGTACTTAAGCTTATGTAGCGGAGGATATTATGGGTACTATAAAGAGAAAAAAAACAAAGGTGGTAAATATAGGCGGTGTTGCCATAGGAGGAGATAATCCTATAGCAATACAGTCCATGTGTAATACGGATACAAGGGACGTGGCTGCAACTGTTAAGCAGATTTCAGCCCTTGAAAGGGAAGGCTGTGAAATCATCAGGGTTGCAGTTCCTGATATGACGGCAGCTGAAGCAATAGGAGATATTAAAAGGCAGATAAATATTCCCCTTGTTGCAGATATTCACTTTGACTACCGTCTTGCCCTTAAGTGTCTTGAAATGGGTGTTGATAAGCTCAGAATAAATCCAGGCAATATTGGCGGCAGGGACAGGGTTGAGGCTGTTGTAAGGGCGGCTGAAAAAAGGAATGTGCCTATAAGGATAGGGGTTAATTCAGGGTCCCTTGAAAAGAATATATTGGAAAAGTACGGAGAGGTAACCCCTGAAGGTCTTGTGGAAAGTGCAATGGGTCATGTTAATATTCTCAGGGAACTGGATTATGATAACATTGTTATTTCAATTAAGGCATCCAGTGTACCCTTTTCCATCCAGACCTATTCCCTTCTTTCGGAAAAGGTAGACTATCCGCTGCATCTTGGCATAACCGAGGCAGGTACCCTCTGGAGCGGCACTGTCAAGTCTGCAGTAGGTATAGGCGCAATACTTAGTATGGGTATAGGTGATACTATCCGTGTTTCCCTGACAGGAGATCCTGTTGAGGAAGTAAGGGCTGCCAAGGAGATATTAAAATCCCTTGAACTGAGAAAATTCGGTGTCAGCTTTGTATCCTGTCCAACCTGTGGCAGAACCGAGATAGACCTTATCAGTCTGGCAAACAGGGTAGAAGCAGAGTGTAAAAATATCAACAAGGATATTAAGGTTGCAGTTATGGGATGTGCGGTAAATGGTCCCGGTGAGGCAAGAGAGGCCGACATCGGCATAGCAGGAGGCAAGGGATATGGTCTTATATTCAAAAAGGGCGAAATCCTGCGTAAACTTCCTGAAGATGAACTTCTGACTGCCTTGATGGAGGAAATTAATAAACTTTAAGGTATTTAGGTGGTGAATTTTTTTGAGTCCCATTAAATTTAGTGATGTTTTTGGCAATCTGGCATTGTCCTCCAATGTCAAAACAACTCTGAAAAATACACATGTAGATGATATTAAATTTTTTAAAAATACAAAACGTATGCGTGTTACCCTTTCATCTGACGTTATCCTGAACGAGGACTGCCTTAGGGATCTTGGTATGGATATAAAAGAGGGTTTTGACTATGTGGATAAGGCAGATGTTGGACTGCGCTACAGTTTTCCCTGTGACAGCATTGAGGAAGTTCTGAGTAATTACAGAGAGAATATAACCAGGCTTATAGCACGTGAAAGCTCTCTTTGTTCAAATTTATTTGAAAAAGCCGGTTATAGTGTAAGGGATAATATCATTACCTTTGACCTTGATTGTAATGCCGCCTTTCTGTTCTGTAAAAGGGGTATAGATCACAAGATCGAAGCCCTGCTGAAAGAAAGGTTTGATATAGAATGTAAGGTAGTTTTTAAAAATCTGCCCTGTAAAACAGATGATGGATATGATGCCAAAAGACTTGCCCAGGCCATTAAAAAAGAGGCAGAGTATACTGCCGGGCAGCCATCTGCTACCACTAAGCATGAAAGCTCCCCTGATGCTAAGGTGAAGGTTAAGCGTGCAAGGGTAGGTATGTCAAAGGCAGCTGCCATAGAGGGAGAGGCTGTCCCAATCAGCCAGTGTACAAGACCAATGGACAAGGTAATAGTAGAAGGTCTTGTGTTTGCTGTAGATGATATTGTTAAAACAAAAAAGGGCAAGCTGATTTTAAAGTTTTACATATCAGACAGGTCAGGGGCTCTTATGGCTAAGATGTTTATGGAGCCGGAAGTCTATGACGGCGAGCTTGCAGGTATTATAAAAGCAGGTAATTATGTAAAGCTGGAAGGACGTCTGGATAATGACAGCTTTGAGCATGATGAGATAACCATGCTTGCAAACAAGGCGGCAAAGGGTGAAGCTCCCCCTGTTCGTATGGATAATGCACCTGTTAAACGTGTTGAACTGCATCTCCATACCCAGATGAGTATGATGGATGGTATTACTTCCGCAAAGGAGTATATTAAAAGGGCTCATCAATGGGGACACAGGGCAATAGCCATTACCGACCATGGAGTTGTACAGGCATTTCCCGAGGCAATGCACGCAGCTGAAGATAAGTATCAGGATGTAAAGGTTCTTTATGGCTGTGAGGCATATATTGTAGATGACCTGGGCTCTGTAGTACAGAATTATAAGGGACAGTGCCTTGAGGATGAGTTTGTTGTCTTTGACCTTGAAACAACGGGTCTTAAAAAAGAGATTGACCGTATTATTGAAATAGGTGCAGTTAAGGTTCGTAGTGGTGAAATAGTAGACAAATTCTCTAAATTTGTAAATCCCCACGTACCCCTTGAGGAAAAGATAGTAAAGCTTACCCATATTACCGATGATATGCTTGCTGAGGCTGAAGATGCTTCGGTAGTACTGCCTGAATTTCTTGAATTTATAGGCGAAAGTGTTCTTGTGGCCCATAATGCCTCCTTTGATGTGGGCTTTATCCGTCAGTGGTGTATTGAAAACAATGTTAAAATCAGCCCTACAGTATTGGATACTGTGGAGCTTTCAAAGACACTCTTTCCCGAGTTAAAGAACTTTAAGCTTGATACCGTATGTGAAAGACTGAATGTCAGCCTTGAAAATCATCACAGAGCAGTAGATGATGCAGGAGCAACGGCAGAGGTTTTTGTAAAGTGTATACCATTGCTTAGGGAAAAGGGTGTAGACAGACTTAATGAGATTAATACTCTGGCAGCGGAGATTATTGATAAGCGTATGATAAAACAGTATTATCACGCAATTATTCTGGTTAAAAATCAGATTGGTTTAAGAAATCTCTATGAGCTTGTTTCAGACGCCCATATAAAATACTTTCTGCGACGTCCAAAGATACCTAAAAGTGAGCTTATGAAGTTCAGAGAGGGTCTTATACTGGGCTCAGCCTGTGAAGCGGGAGAACTTTACACGGCTATATATGAAAATCAGCCGGAGGAAGTTATAAAGGAACTGGTTGATTTTTATGACTATCTGGAAATACAGCCTATCGGCAACAATATGTTTATGATCAATAATACCAGCCGAAACGGTAAAGCTGTTGACAGTGTAGACAGGCTTTATGAAATTAATAAAGAGATAGTTGCATTGGGTGAAAAGTATAATAAGCCGGTTGTTGCTACCTGTGACGTACACTTTATTGATCCTGAGGATGAGATATTCAGAAGGATAGTTCAGGCAGGTGATGGCTTTAAGGATGTGGATAACCAGGCACCCCTTTACCTGAGGACCACAGAGGAAATGCTTGAGGAGTTCAGCTATCTCGGTGAGGAAAAGGCATATGAAGTAGTGGTAACCAATACAAATATGGTTGCTGACTGGCTTGAAGATGTAAGACCTATTTCAAGGGATAAATGTCCACCTATTATTGAAAATTCCGATAAACAGCTACGGGAGATAACCCATACAAGGGCAAAGGAAATATATGGTGATCCACTTCCTAAGGTGGTTGCAGACAGACTTGAAATAGAGCTTAACTCCATTATTGACAACGGATATTCCGTTCTTTACATATCCGCCCAGAAACTGGTGTGGGATTCAATGGATCATGGATATATTGTAGGTTCCAGAGGTTCCGTAGGTTCTTCTTTTGCGGCAACAATGGCAGGTATTACGGAGGTTAATCCCCTTGAGCCCCATTATGTTTGCCCTAAATGTAAATACTCTGATTTTGATTCGGAGGATGTTTTACCTTATCGTGGCAGTTCCGGCTTTGATATGCCTGATAAAAATTGTCCGGTATGCGGTACCTTGTTGCATAAGGACGGACAGGCTATTCCCTTCCAGACTTTCCTGGGATTTAAGGGAAACAAGGAGCCTGATATTGACCTTAATTTTTCAGGTGAATATCAGCAGCAGGCCCACAGGCACTGTGAGGAAATGTTCGGTAAGGACTTTGTGTTCAAGGCAGGTACCATTGGCTCCCTGCAGGAAAAGACAGTATATGGTTATATAAATAAATACCTTGAAATCCCAAATCATAAAATACAATCCTTTACATCGGCCCAGAAACGGTATATAGCAAAGGGTTGTGAGGGTATCAAGCGTACCACCGGACAGCATCCGGGAGGACTTGTGGTTGTGCCATATAACAGATCCATATACGATTTTTGCCCTGTACAGCGACCTGCAAATGAATTTACCTCACAGGTAAAAACAACTCATTTTGATTATCATTCAATTGATCAGAACTTACTTAAGCTTGATATGCTGGGTCATGATGTGCCTACCATTCTTCATATGTATAAGGAAATGACAGGCTTTGATCCCCTTGATGTACCTATGGATGATAAGGCAACCCTTTCCCTTTTTGTTTCTCCGGAGGCATTGGGTGTTACACGTGAGCAGATCAACTGTAATACAGGCTCTTTAGGCCTGCCGGAGTTTGGTACTAACTTTGTACGTACAATGCTTGAAGAAACCCAGCCTTCATCATTCTCTGATCTGGTGAGAATATCAGGACTTTCCCATGGTACTGATGTATGGACGGGAAATGCCCAGGAGCTTATTAAAAATGGTGTGGTTACCCTTAAAGAGGTTATTCCTACCCGAGATGATATTATGCTTTATCTTATACGTATGGGTATCGAAAACGAAACATCCTTTAAGATAATGGAAAAGGTACGTAAGGGTAAGGGCCTTGCCCCTGAGGATGAGGCTATTATGCGTGAACATGAAGTGCCTGAATGGTATATTGACAGCTGCAAAAAAATAAAGTATATGTTCCCTAAGGGACATGCAGTTGCCTATGTTACAAATACCTTCCGTATAGGCTATTTTAAGATTAATTTCCCATATGCCTTTTATGCGGCATCCTTCTATGTTAAGGCAGACTCCTTTGATTATGCCTCCATGTGTTTTGGTATTGATAGGGTAAAGGAAAAGATGGATGAGATAAATGCCCTTGGCAAGGCGGCTACAGCCAACGACAAGTCAATGTTGTCTCTTCTGGAACTTGTATATGAAATGTATGCAAGGGGCTTTAACTTTGTACCGATAGATCTGTATAAGGCAGATGCCACACATTTCATTATTACGGATGAGGGGCTTATGGCACCCTTCTGTGTACTGCCAAACCTTAGTCGTGATACTGCCCCGGCTATAACTCAGGCAAGAAAAGACGGTGAATTTAACACCATTGAGGAGTTCAGACTCAGAACGGGTATTGGTAAAACAGTGGTGCAGATGCTTAAGGATTACGGTATATTTAAGGGCATACCGGAAACAAATCAGCTAAGTTTGTTTTAAACTGAAAAAGGACAGCTTGTTCTCAGGCTGTCCTTTTGTAATACAAGTATATTTTAAAATACAGTTATCATATATTCTGCAAAAAGAATTATCATCGGTAATGTTATTACTGACAATATAGTGGATATGGCAAACATCTCCGAGGCATACAATGCGTTTTTATTATAATTGATTGCAAACATGGTACCTGATGCAGCAATGGGGCAGGCAGCCTCAATAACAGCTGTAACGGAAACTATCTCCTCAAAGCCCAAAGGTATGAATATAAGTACACAAACTACAGGTACAACTATATGTCGTAAAATGACTATGTAATATGCCCTCAGGTGTGAAAGAGCGGATTTTAAATCAGCGGCAGCTATGGTGGAACCAGCTATTATCATTGCAAGTGGTGAGTTCATTGAGCCTATGTCCTCAACTGCCTTTGCAACAGGTTCGGGAAACTTTATTTTAAAGATAAACATTATTATTCCTATAATACAGCACACTATGGCAGGAGAAATAAGATTTTTCAGCATTGAACGTATGTCCGAACCTGCAACTATCTGAAGTACACCATGGGTCCACAGGCATATATTAAATACCGTTAAGTAAGCGGTGAGATAAAGTACTCCCTCTGGACCGAATACGCCGTTAATAAGGGGTATGCCGATAAATCCGCAGTTGGAATAGACTACAGACAGACGTTCCACCTCATAGTCAGGCTTACCTTTACGTACTGCCGCAAAGGAAATAAGTATACCTATCAGATGACTTACTACTGCAAGTCCCGCAGATATAAGAAAGTTGTTCATAAGTCTGCTGTCAATGTCTACCTGATAGGCGTCAATTATCATCATTGGGTTTACAACGGTAAGGAGCAAAGATGTTAAAACTTTGCTCCCCTTTTCATTGATTACCCCTTTTTTATAAATTATAAATCCAGCAAAGGCGATAAGTACCATTACAAATATCTCCTTTGCTGCCGTTACTGCAAGTTCCATAATTCCTTTATTTATTCCTTTCCTTTTTCCATGTATCTTCACCAATAACAATCTGTGCTTTACCACCTGTAAGGTCAGTCATTTCACTTATAAATCTGTCCTTTTCCGATTGTTCGACAAGTGTTATAAAGCAGACGTTATCGGTATAAATTGTATCTTCAAGTCTGTAGTTACCCTGTAGAATTGCATATTGAACCTTACCGCTTAAGGTATAATCTACAACAACCTTTATTTTTGTATAAAGTATCTGTGTTATTATCCCTGCTGCTGCAATACCGTCCTTTGCTCCCCTGGTATATGCCCGTACAAGTCCTCCTGTACCCAGCAGAGTACCTCCAAAATATCTTGTTACAACGGCAACGGTATTTGTGAGATGTTCTCCCCGGAGTACTTCCAGCATAGGTATTCCACCTGTGCCCTGGGGTTCTCCGTCATCACTATAACGTTGCAGTTCTGAGTTATTACCGATTATGTAGGCATATACATTATGTCTTGCATCCCAGTATTGTTTTTTTATTTTTTCAATATATTCCAATGCCTCCCCTTCGGCTGAAACAGGTCGCACATGGGAGATAAAACGGGATTTTTTTTCTGTAAATTCCGAAGTTGCCTCTCCGGAAACAGTTTTGTATTTGTCCATCAGGTAAAAAGCCTTTCTAAAATCAATTTAAGCAAAATGTTGTTGTCATAAAGCACTGAAGCAAGGGTTGAACTTTCTATATGGGTATACAGATTATATATTGAAGGTTTGGCTATAAATATATAAATAATACCAAAACATACCCATATAATGATAGTTGAAAGGGCAACTCCCGCTATTGCTCCCCCAAGCTTGTTTATATTGTTTATAACAGGCAGTTTTGCCATAAGCTCCATACTGCCCAGTACAAGCTTTAATATTATCATAAAAATTATAAATAAAAGCCACACAAGTACAAGATTGATAATCATGTTTGCCATAAAACCTGCTATATAATCTGTAATTCCGTCAGCATCTACAAGATCATAGATTACTGAGTTGTTATTTTCCAGAAGTTTGCTTTTAAGTATATCAGGCAGGTCCAGGGAGTTGATAATACCTACTTCCTGTTGCTTGGTGTAATTATCCATCATAGCTTCCATACCAAGGGAAGTTATCAGTTTTTCCTTAAGCAGTGAAAAAACAGGAGTGTTCCTTACAAATTTTGCAATAACAGGATACAGCAGAAGTGAAGCACCAAATGAGGCCACGCTATATACTATCCTTGTAAGCATTTTGACAAGCCCGCTATTGATACCCCATATCAGTCCGATTATTAACACACCTATAACAATAATGTCGGCTATGTTTGAAATTTCCATACAAACAATACCTCCTTTTTATTCTGCTTGCTCAGAGCCTGTTGTCTGCTCTGTAGTGGTTTCTGTGGAAGCCTCCGAGGTAGTTTCTGTCTGATTTTCTGACTGGGTTTCTGATTGAATTTCGGATGTTGTTTCGGTATCTGCCTTTGTTTGAGTTTGTGCGGTTGTTTCTTCGGTTTTATTATCCGTAGTAACACTTTCTATTTCAATAAGGCTGTTACCTTTACCTACCTTGGCAAGCATGGCACGCATAGGAGTAACAACAAGCATTTCACTGTTGCCGTTAAAGGGCAATACCTTGGAAGTATCCTGAATGGCTGTATAGGTCCATATACTTTCTCCCTTTGTAGTAAAGGCTTCAAAATTTCTGTCCATGGCAATTACCGTAATATTATTACTACCTGGGAAAAGACCGGTTATTTCCTTTTCAGGTAAATATTCATTTATTTTGCTGCCGTTGGAATTATACCAGACAACTGTATTTTCTGCAAGCTGATTTTCCGCATTAAGTATCTGCTCACCCATGGCCATAGTAAGTGTGCAGTCTTCATTGATACACACAGCCCTTAGCCGGTTGCCCAGGGGGATCTCAATGGTGCGGTTTGCTTCGTCTGCTGTAGGGTCAATAAAAAGTGCCCTGTCATCGGTTACAGCAATACAACGGTTATCAGCAGTAAATCTGAGCATAACCGGTATACAGTCCTCGCTGACCACGGAGGCAAACATACCATCACTGTTTTCTACACTTTGTACATCGCTGCTGTTTATGTAATAAAACAAAATATTACTTTCTATATTGATGCTGCCTGTATTGATAAATCCAACACTGAACATTTTTCCGTCGTCGGAAATATCCATACATGTGGGAATACCGTCCTCTGCCGGGAAACTTGCACCAAATACTACCGCCCCTGTATTGTCATAAATGGACAGGCTATAGTCGCTGCCGTTTTTGTTTATGGTACCGAGATAGCCCATACTGTTTATGGCAAAGGTCAGTATCTGCTCATTAAAACTTACATTATACAGTAGACCTCCTTCGTTGTACAGTCTTACAGCGTTTCCCTTGTCCTCTGCCACAGCGGCGATATTCTTATCTCCAATAAGGACGGGAGAGATCATGGTGTAGCTGTCTGTCCATTGATTATCTCCCTTAGCATTAACAAGTTGCATTCCGCCGTTTGTTGCATAGTAAATATTACTGCCATAGGTATAAAAATCAGCTTTACTGCTGAGTTCATAATTAAAGGATGTAATCAGGGTATCATCTGTCATATCCACTTGCTTGTTCTGGCTTAACAGTAATATTGCAACTATTGCAGCCAAAATAAATATAATTGCAATTATGAGTAAAGGCAGCTTTACTTTTTTGGGTTTTGGATGCTCGGTTTTATTAATATCTTCAGCCAATATTCACGTCCTCCAATATCTATGCTTTTTATATGATTATATTCTGTGATTTACAAGTGCAATGCTGTATATATGATCCTCTGAATCAACCATTACCTGAACCTGCATTTTTTTATCTGCTGACATATAGGTATAAGCCGTACCCTCTGCATCACGGGGCTGATACATATCGGCACCGCCCCATGCCTTCTGAAGTTCTTCAAGGGTCATTCCAAGCTTTACACCGTTAAAGCTTATATCTACGGATTGCTCCTCAAGATCGTCGTAATAATAGTTACCGTCTTCGTCAAAAAGATATGCTGAGGCCATAATACTTGTGATTGGCTCATCATTAAGGCTGTCAGGATCATCTTCTGTATCTTTGATTTCAATGGTAAGCATTTTACCTTCCTTGTTTTTTAAGGATGCAATATAATAGCCGTTGTTTTTTGAAGGTTGTGCATCTGCTGTGTTAAAGCCCTTCATATCGTCAAAGGTAAAAGGCATGGAGTAAGTAACACCATCAATAGTAATATTTGAACATACCTCATTATAATCAATGTAGTTTTCCTCTGCCATACCTGATATACTGTCCGCCTGACCTTCAACGGTTGTATTTTCTGTCTGATCTTCAATAATAAGCTCATTTTCGCTGCCTTTATCTTCCTTTGCAGCGCTGCAGCCTGTTACAAGTAATATCATTAATGAAAGTAAAATATATTTCTTCATAAGTATCCTCCGTTATATACATTAAGTATGTCTATATCTTATCAATAAAATACATATTTGTAAAGGCACAAAGAAAAAGACGTTTCCTATACAGAAAACGCCCTTAACAGGTTATCCATAAAGGATGATACATTTAATTAAAAGCCTTGAAATATTCCTCAATATCACTGTAACTGCAATTTACAGAGCCCTGTGCAAAGAATGGCTTACCGCCGCCTCTGCCGTTAAGCTTAGTATTCATTTCTTTTATAAGTTCCTTAAGATCTCCATCCTTTTGACCAATGGCATATTTGTAGCCCTCCTGGTCATTTCCGGAAAATACGGCACATATACATTTATTCTGTTCAATTAACTGGGCTGTGATCTTTCTGACATTATCGGGACTTAAGCCTGATTTGTTGATTAATACAAAATCGCAGTCCACATATTTACTTGCTATGTCGTTTATTACCTGATTTTCCATTTCAATTATTTTTGATTTTAAGCTTTGATTTTCATTAAGCAACCTTTCAACAGCCTTGGAGGTTTCTCCTACCTTTGCTGAAAGCAGTGTGGAAACAGTATAATTTTCATTATTTGTAATATTCAGATAGTCAAGGGCCCTTTTACCGCAAAGCATTTCTATTCTGACACCCTCATGGAACTTCTGACAGGATACCAACTTAACAAATCCGATTTCTCCCGTCCTTTTTACGTGAAGACCGCAGCAGGCACATGTATCTCCTCCCGGAAAACGGATAATACGTACATCTCCTGTAAGCTCCTTTTTGCTGCGGTAGTCAAGGTCAGCAAGTTCTTGTTGGGAGGGGTGAAGCTCCTCTGAGGCAATATCCTGCCAGATATATTTATTTACTTCATGCTCAATTTCATTAAGCTGGTCTGAATTAAGCTCTCCGTCCAGATCAACGGTAATAAAGTCACTGCCCATGTGGAAGCCAACATTGTTATAGCCATACTTTGCATGTATAAATCCGCTTACAATATGCTCTCCTGAGTGTTGCTGCATAAGGTCAAAACGCCTTTGCCAGTCAATAACACCGTGTACCTGTGTTCCCACAGGTATTTCCTTATCGGAAAGGTGGATGACTTCTTCATCCTTTTCCTGTACGTCTGAAATATGTATATCGCCGTTCAACGTGCCTGTATCGCAGGGTTGTCCTCCCCCTTCAGGATAGAAAGCTGTTCCATCAAGAGTGATATAAAAGCCTTTTTTTGCAGGTGTACAGCCTGTAACTATGGCGTCAAATTCCTTTAAATAGCTGTCTGCATAATATAATCTTTTGGTCAAAACAATTCCTCCAATAAATTTCGTTTCTATAATTATACTCGCACTTGTGTTGTTTGTCAAAAATATTAAACACCATTTTTATTAAGAAACATAATATAAATCAGGCAGTCTGATTTACCCAAAGCTGCCAATAAGACAATAAGGAGGATATCCATGGATAATAAGTGTATTCCATATGAACAAACTATTGAACCTACTACTCTGGCTTTCGCCTATGTACCCTTTCAGCAACAATGCCCATTGTATGAACCGCTGAAAGGAACTCTGGAAGGAACCATATTCCCAGGTCTTAATTTGTGAGGTGATATTATGAACAGAGATGAACTTTTAAAGCAGCTTACTATTCTGGACTTTATGGCTGTGGATTTACAGCTTTATCTTGATACCCATCCGGAGGATCAGGAAGCTCTTGAAAAATATAACCAGACAGTAATGCAGGCAGATACGCTCAGAGCCGAATATGAAAATAAATATGGCCCTCTATTCTCCTTCCGCTCAGTAGGAGGATGTAAATATCGTTGGATTGATGATCCATGGCCATGGGAAAATAAGTTTAACTTTAAAATATCTGAGGAGGACTGATTTATGTATATTTATGAAAAGAAGATGGAGTTCCCTGTTAAGATCAAGCAAACTAACCCCGGTCTTGCAAAACTTATAATAACACAGTATGGTGGTCCTGATGGAGAGTTGGGAGCATCCCTCAGATATTTTAGTCAGCGCTTTGCAATGGTTACTCCACAGGCTAAGGCTGTACTCAACGATATAGCTACTGAGGAGCTTGCACACCTTGAAATGATAGGCTCCATGTGCCTTCAGTTATCCGAAGATGCAGATGTTGATCAGATCAAAAAAGCAGGTTTTGACAGTTATTTTGTAGATCATGGTACAGGTATCTATCCAAGCTCAGCGGCAGGAGTTCCATTTACGGCAGCTTATGTACAGTCTAAGGGAGACCCTATAACTGATTTGTATGAGGATATGGCGGCAGAGCAGAAGGCTCGAAGCACCTATGAATATCTTATGAAGATGACCGACGATCCGGATGTTCTTGAACCACTTAAATTCCTTAGAGAAAGGGAAATAGTACATTTTCAGAGATTTGGTGAGGCCCTCAGATATGTTAAGGATTATATGGATTCAAAGAGACAATTCAGTATTGATAAGCCTGACTGTATGAAGCCACAGAATAATAAATGTACACGCTGTAAGTAAGCACCCATATCCCAAAGTGCTCCGCCTGATTTATATGTGGGGCACTTTGGTGTCAATAAATAAGTACATATAAGAGCTTGAATTATGTCAGATATTGTGTTAAGATGAAAACAATTTAACCTGAAAATAGACGTTTTATAAATACTAAAATAAAATTAAAAAAATGCTTGCATTTATTTTCTGTCTATGATATAATTTTTGATTGTGAGTACGGATGCTCCGCTGGTAAGTAATTTATTAAGAACATCTATGAAGAAAGGGAGGCAAAGCCTTATGAACAACAGTATTATCAGAGAAATCGAAGCAGCACAGTTAAAGGACAATATCCCAGAGTTTAACGTTGGTGATACAGTACGTGTATATGCCAAGATAGTTGAGGGTAGCAAAGAGCGTATCCAGATGTTTGAGGGTGTTGTACTTAAGAGACAGGGTGGTAGCTCAAGAGAAACCTTTACTGTAAGACGTGTGTCCTACGGTGTAGGTGTTGAGAAGACATGGCCTGTACATTCTCCAAGAATTGATCGTATTGAAGTTGTTAGGTACGGTATCATCAGACGTGCAAAGCTTAACTATCTTAGAGACAGGATTGGTAAAGCTGCTAAGGTTAAGGAAGATATTAACAGACGTTCCAGGTAATTTAAAGAAAAGGGAGCCTATCAGCTCCCTTTTTTGCTGTTTATTTTTAAATACTCAATTTATACTTATCCATCCAGTAGTTAATCTGTAACAGATATGCCATCAGTTGAGGAGCTGCCATCAGCTGTCCAAACCATGGCTTACCATAATCTGACGGAGCGGTTATAAGTCTTATTACCTTTACTTTATCCACAAGTTGGTTAAGTGGTGAGGAACTGTCTGAAAGTATCTCCCGTAAACGCTGTTTTAATATTTCTTCGTATTGAGGGTCATATGTTTTGGGGTATGGGGATTTTCGTCTATAGAGAAGTTCATCAGGAAGTATGCCCTTTGCACTTTCCCTGAGTAATCCCTTTACAACTCCATTTGGGCATTTAAATTCCCATGGTACATTAAATACATATTCTATAATTCTGTGGTCTGCAAATGGCACCCTTGCCTCCAGTCCGGAATACATAGAGGCTCTGTCCATTCTGTCAAGGAGAGTAGTCATAAACCACTTGATATTAAGATAAGATATTTCACGGCGACGTTTTTCTTCGGCATTTTCTCCTTCAAGTACAGGTACCTGGGAGAGTGCCTTTTTATATGCTTTTTGTACGTATTTTTTTAAATTAAGTTCAGCACTTAACTCAGACTTTAGAACACTTTCCCTTGTTTCCATATTTATTGACCAGGGAAATGTATCGGCGGTGAAAAATTCTTCTCTGTGAAACCAGGGATAGCCTCCGAAGATTTCGTCTGCACATTCTCCGGTAAGAGTAACTTTGTTATGTTCCTTTACCTTACGACAAAAATACAGCAATGAAGCATCCACATCAGCCATACCCGGCAAATCCTTGGCATCTACAGAGGTGTATAATTCATCTGCAAGTTCACGTCGGTCACAGAATAGATAAGTATGGTTGACATTATATGCTTTAAGCATTTTATCAACATAGGGTCTGTCCTGTTCTGGCTGAAAGCTGTTAGACTTGAAATATTTGTCATTACCTGTAAAATCAAATGAAAAAGTGTTTAAAGTACAGTGCTTTTTATTAAGATAATTACTTGCAAGTGCCGTAACAATACAGGAGTCAACTCCCCCTGACAAAAAGGAACATACAGGGACATCCGAAACCATTTGCCTTTCTACAGCATCCCTTAACAAAAAACCTGTGTATTCAACGGTTTTTTTATAGCTGTCCTTGTGTTCATGGCTTTCGAGAGTCCAGTATTTATTTTCCCTTATACCGTCTTTGCTGAATATCAGTACACCGCCATAGCCAACTTCTTTTATATTTTTAAATACCCCGTTACCCTCTGTACGTGCAGGACCCAACCCGAGTACTTCTCTGAGACTGTTAAGGTCTATCTCCGGCTTTATATCTGGATGTGCAAAAAGAGCTTTAGGCTCAGAGCCGAAGACAAGGGTTTTGTCTGCAAGGGTATAAAACAGAGGTTTAATACCGCATCTGTCACGGAAAAGGGCAAGCCTTTCCCTCTGACCATCCCATATAGCATATGCGAATATGCCATTAAGCAACTTAACACTGTCAATACCGTACTCAATATAGGCATAGAGTATTACCTCTGTATCGGTAGTTGTTTCGAACACATAGCCCTTTGCCGTAAGATCGGCTTTTAGTTCATCACAGTTATATATTTCCCCATTGTATATTATAACATAGTCATTACCTTGATAATGCCGTATAATAGGTTGATTACCTCCATATAAATCACGTATTGTAAGTCTTGTCTGGGAAAAGCCACAGTGTTTGTTTAGGTATTCACCTACAGTATCCCTTCCCCTGTGTGATATAGACTCACGCATATTAACAAGCACAGATATCCAGTGTTCCCTGTGCTGTGTATAATCCATGTTAAAATCGGAAAAACCCGCAATTCCGCACATATCATACCTCACTCATATTATTTTCAATATATGATATTCAAAAGGTTTAAATATAATACGGATTAAAGAAAAAAATTATATATTGGTATCAGTTCTGCTTTCTTACAGTTGCATACTCGTCGTTAATCCTGAAGTATGGGCAGGAAAAAACAGACATTCGCATAAAACGCTCTGTTTCATCCTCATCAAGGGATACTTCGCAGAAATAACAGTCACATTCCTCATCATATACATAAAATACACATTGCTCGCAGGAAGTTGATTTTTTCATAATATATTGCTCCTGAAAATGGGCATCCATCCGGGATGCCCAATATTATTATTGATTATAGTGAAGTATAAAAAACGGTGGTGTGTCCTGAAACTTAAGCATAGCAGAGATTGCTTCGTTTGTATTGGCTACTTCGTAAAATTCAAGCTGATTGCTGTCGTTTACTACGCCAAGAAGCTTTTTACCTGATGTCATTTCAATATAGGCAAACTTACCTGCTCCACAGCTGTATGTTTCAGGCATATCATCTGACTTTAAAAGTCCAAGATCAATAAGGGATTGTTCATACTCAACAAAGCCGGTGCTTATATTGCCATATTCGGCTATAGTATATACGGGTAGAAGTCCAAGATCCATATCAGGATAAGCACGGTTTATATCATAACGTGGGGTCAGTGATGTTTCAAGACCATCCATTATAACTGCCCAGCCGCCAGGCTTCTTTGTGAGAACATACTGCTTGATATTATTCTTTTCCGTCATACCACCGATAACTGCAACAGCATACTTTTCGTCATATGCAACATACTTTGCATCATATTGGGTATCCTTAAAATCCGTTGCTGCCACTATATCCCAATAGGTTTCATCATCATTGGATGCCGTAACTATGCTGCCATGATCTGAGGCATAACTACCAAGAAGGGATCTATATTGATCCAGGGAAAGTATACCGCCCTTATCTTCGTAGGATGAAATGATATATCCTTTGCTGCTGTTATATGCCGTAAAGGGTTTAAGTGAAGTGTCAGAATCATTTTTTAATTCAATGGATTCAAATTGAGCCAGATCAGATGGTCTTACAAGAAGAATGTCAGCATAGTCATCAATATCGGAATCCACCTCAATGCCTTCGCTTTCAGCTACCTGAGATGCACTTACCGTAAAGTCACTGTCATCTGAATACATAAGACCATATGCACATAAAAGGGACTTGTCATTTTTGTCAAAGTATGTCTTTGCAGCTGTATTTAATTTGGCTATTTTAGCATATAACGCATCATCTACTGCCTCATTACTTGGGGTAGTTTTGATTTCATATACTCCGGCAGAGGGATTTTCTGTAGGAACTTCAACATTTGCAGTTGTAGCTTCCTGTATTTGCTGTTCAATTTCTGCTCTTTTCTGTGCCGTTTCATTGTTTTGGGAATACCACACTCCGCCGCCTATTGCTCCTATAAGGCATACTGCTATAACGGATGTGATAGCTGCATTTTTTTTATTCATTTTCATATTCACTTTCCTTGTCTGCTATTACATTATAAACATCTTCAAGTTCAGCTCTGTGGAGGCGAAGTAATTCGGTTATGACTTCCTCGGTTTCAGCTGTATCATCGCTATACTTTAATACAAGCTCCCAGGCTGGATTGTAGTAATCTTCTATTTCGATTACCTTTTCTACCTTGCCATCAAAACGCTGAGGATCGTAATAATCAAATATTGCCGAATACTCCCAGTCAGCTACATCCCTTTCAGTGGAGAGCCTCAGATGAAGCATCTGACTGTTGTCATCTTCCTCGGTAACGAATATATTTATAATGTACTCCTCGTTTTCTGCCAGGCTAAGGGAGCAAAGCTCCTTGTCAAGGAAGCCTGTCTTTTTATCCTTTAACATTATTACAACGATCGTATCCATATTATCACCTTTATAAAACAATTTATTCAACTTCGCTCCAACGGTGAGTATGAAGCTCACCTTCCATAAGCATGTCCTCAAAGCCTGTCTGACGTAACGCCTCATACAGAATGATAGCTACGGAATTAGACAGATTAAGACTGCGATACTGTGAAAGCATGGGAATCCTTATACAGTTGTCCGGATAATCCATTAATATTTCCTCAGGGATTCCGCTTCCTTCACTGCCAAACATAATAAAATCGTCTTTATGATATGTTACATCCGTATAGCTGTGTTTAGCCTTGGTTGTCGCCATATATATTCTGGCATTTTTATGCTGATCAATAAAATCTCTGAAATTATCATAATAATGTACATCCAGGTCATTCCAATAGTCCATACCTGCCCTTTTAAGGGACTTGTTGTTTATAACAAACCCAAGGGGCCTTATAAGATGCAGGCTGCTGCCTGTAGCCACGCAGGTTCTGCCGATATTACCGGTATTTTGAGGTATTTCAGGTTGATGTAATACAATATTCATAGGTATACCCTCTTTTATTATAATCCTTTATATTCTATCACAACTTAAGAGGTTTAACAACATTTTTATAAAAAAACAGCAGGTTAATTTACTTCATTTTTCTGAGGATATCACTTATGATAATGATTGCAAGTATAAAGGATATGGCATCGGATATGGGCTGTGCCAGCATAATACCCGTTAATCCGGCAACGTGGGAACCTATAATAACAGCAGGTATGAATATAAGTCCCTGCCTTGAAGCAGCCAGAATACTTGCTCTGAAAGGCTTTCTGATTGTCTGTGCAAGCATATTTGATAAAACTATCAGCGCATTAAGTGGCATGGTATAGCATTGAAACCTGAATGCTTTGGTACCTATAGCTATAACTTCAGCTTCCCCTTTGGCAAATTGTGAAAGGGCCCATTCGCCGTTTATTATGCAGATGATACTTGCAATAACAAGGAAAATAAAACCGCTTTTTACACAAAACCAGTATGCTTTTTTAACTCGTTTGTAATTCCCTGCCCCGTAGTTGAATCCACATACAGGCTGAAATCCCTGACCAAAGCCGATAACTGCGGAGTTTGCAAACATCATTACCTTTGATACAATCGACATGGCAGCAATTACCTCGTCACCAAATGGATTTGCCGCAACATTAAGACTGGTAGTAGCTACACTGGCAAGGCCCTGCCTGCAAAGGGAAGGTGTACCTCCTGCAACAATCTCTCTGAGGTAAAACCTGTTTGGTGTAAAGCATTTGAATTTAATACGGATATTTCCTGAAAACCTTGTACCTAACAAAAGAAGGCAAAAACTTATGAGCTGACTTATTATAGTACCGAGAGCTGCACCTGCTACACCCAAATCAAACACAAATATAAAAAGTGGTGTTAAAAACAGATTTGTAACGGCGCCTGTGGCAAGACCAATCATTGAATAAAAGGCACTGCCCTGATATCTCAGCTGGTTGTTAAGCACAAAGGAAGCAGTCATATAGGGTGCACCTATAAGTATTATACTGATATAATCCTTTGCATAGGGAGCAATGGTATGAGTGGCTCCAAGGAAATATACAAGCTCATCACAAAAAATCAGCCCCAGTATCATAATAAAAAAGCCAAATATCATGGCTGTAAAAAAACCTGTAGCAGACATTTTTTCGGCAGAATCATAATTTTGCTTTCCAAGTTCCCTTGACATATAATTTCCGCTTCCGTGTCCAAAGAAAAAGCCGAATGCCTGAAGAACATTCATCAGAGGATAGGCAATGCCTACGCCTCCTACAGCACTTTTACCCAGAGAACCTACAAAATAAGTATCTGCCATATTGTAAAAAGAAGTAACCAGCATGCTTATAATGGTGGGGGCAGCCAGTGTACAGATAAGTTTTTCCACAGGTTCGGTGGTCATACGTAAAAATTTTTCATTACTGTTCATTTTTACCAACCTCTATTCCTTTTTATCTGCGTTATATTTTACAGTAATAGGAGTAGATTTGTCAAATATTAAGAAATATTGTCATTTTGTAAAGGAAATGACACATTTTTTTTGTATAAAATGTCTTGAAAATTATAAGTCTTTGTTATATAACTATAATAGTGGAAAATGAGAGTGTGAGGAGTATGTACATGGAGATAAATTTTTCCGGTAATTTAAGACCCAGGAAAAAAAATACAAGGAAGACAATTTATATTTGTATTGCTGTAGTAGTTGTGTTGATGGCTTTGTATGTTGCTGCTGCATATGTAATCTTTTCATCGAGATTTATACCTGGTACGGTAATAGATGGAATAAACTGCGGTTTAACTACTGAGACTGAGGCACAGACTCTCCTGGAGAATGTTGTTACCGATTATAGACTGCAAATAACAGATGGCAAAGATATATCAGAATATATCACATCAGGTGATATTGAAATGAAAGGCAGCTTTGAAGACGAGTTGAATCAGGCTTTATCAGGTCAGAATAGGCTGATCTGGGGCATAGGTCTGTTTAAGAAAACCGATGTTGCCACAGAACCTGTAGTAGAGTTTAACCCGGAGATGCTGAATAATAAGATAGGTGAGCTTACCCTTGTTTCAGGGGAACAGGTTACAGATAGTGTAAATGCCTATCTGAAGCTGAATGACGCCAACCGATATGAGGTAGTACCCGAAGTATATGGAACCAGAATTGACAGGGAAGAATTTACCGGTCGTGTGACGGAGGCAATTAAAGCTTTAGAACCTGTTATTGATCTTTCTAAGGAGGATTATTATATCAAGCCTACTGTGTACAGTGATAATGAAGCAATGCTTGCGGCAATGGAAAATGCAAACAAATGGCTGGGATCTGTTATTACATATACATTTGGCTCATCTCAGGAGGTTGTTGATGACTCAGTAATCAAGGACTGGATAGTGATAGGTAATGACTTTTCAGCATTTTTTGACAGAGATAAGGTCAAGGAGTTTGTAAGAGGACTTTCCCGTAAGTATGATACCTTTGGAGATACCAGAACAATAAAGACAACCTACGGGTTTGATGT
>CASFCZ010000095.1 GCA_949293325.1 uncultured Eubacteriales bacterium
CTTGTGTGCATATTTTTCTTGCTATAACCGTTGCGACTGTTGCCGGTAACCTTGTTTTTGTAGTCATACTTTGAATAGCCAAGTTCCTTGTCGAGTTCGCCATCCAATGCACCCTCAAGGATAACCGACATCATTTCACGCATCATTGCATTCACATCCCTGCCATCACGAACAGGATTCTCTTTTAAGTAGCTTGACAGCATCTCTCTTAATGTTTGTCTTTCCGGACTTTCATTTCTCTTTCTTCTTACCATAATAAAACCTCCAAACTGATTATTTTTTTTATATATCAGTTTAGAGGTTTACACAAACTTTGGGATAGCCCCCAAGATTAACTTGTGGGAACAGAAACACAGCTGTAATTTTTTGTCAAAATCTTTGAATACCCCTTATTTACTGCCTTTTACGAGTTAGCAAACAGACCGTTTCCACGTGGGTCGTGTGTGGAAACATATCAACCGGTTGTATTTTTACAAGGCTATATTTATTTTGGCAAAGTATTTTTAAATCTCTTGCCAAAGTGGCGCTATCACATGAAACATAAACTATTCTATCGGGTGCCATATTCAGCAGCAGATCAAGTAAATTTTTATCACAGCCCTTACGAGGTGGATCTACTACAACTATATCAGCAGATATATCCTTTTCCCTGTAAAGATAAGGGACGATTTCTTCAGCTTTGCCTGCAAAAAATTCAGTGTTTGTAATTCCATTAAGTTTTGCATTTTCCTTTGCAGCATCTATTGCTTCCTTAACTATTTCCACGCCATATACTGTTTTGGCTTTTTGAGCCAGAAAAAGAGAAATTGTACCTATTCCGCAATAGGCATCTATAACGGTTTCATTGCCGCTGAGATCGGCAAAATCCAGAGCAGTTTGATATAATTTTTCTGTTTGAATGGGATTAACCTGAAAAAAAGAAAGTGGTGATATATTAAACTTAAGCTTGCCTATGGTATCGGTAATAGTAGTTTTACCATATATCGTTTCAGAAGTATGCCCCATTATGACGTTGGTTTGCTCTGAATTATAATTAATTACTATGCTTTTAATATAATCAAGATCATATAAGGCATTAACAAATTCTTGCTTTAGAGCAAATTCGGTTGAATTAATAACAAGACAGATCATAACTTCACCTGTATTGACAGCAGATTTTATTACAATATGTCTTACAATACCGTTATGGGTAGTTTCATCATAAGCGGTAAGTTGGTTTTCTTCCATAAAGGATTTTACACGTGAAATGATGTAACTGTTTTCCTTTTGTCCTATCAGGCAATCTTCACAGGGAATAACCCTGTGGCTATGGGAGGCATAAAATCCGCATACAGTTTTTCCGTTTATAACACTGACCGGATACTGTGCCTTATTTCTATATCTGTATGGATCTGTCATACCAATGGCAGGCATAACACTCGGGGATTCAAAACCACCTATACGTATAAGATTTTGCCTTACCTTTTCGGTTTTAAATCTGAGTTGAGCCTGATATGAAAGATGTTGAAGTGAACATCCGCCACATTTATCTGCAATGGGACAAAGAGGTACTGTTCTTTCGGATGAGGGCGTTATTATCTTCATAAGTCTGCCGTAGCCGTAGCTTTTTTTAAGCTTTGTAGCTATTATTTCAACAGTCTCTCCTGGTAATGCTCTATCTACAAAAAATGTATAGCCGTTAATTTTGCCAATGCCTTCTCCATTGACTCCTATATCCGTTATATCTATTACATAGTGGTCATTTTTTTTAAATTCCATCTTTTCAGTCCTTATATTCTGTTTTGCGTATGTTTCTCATAAGTAGTTTGTTGTAACCTGCCCATGCTCCCATTGTATTATCGGACTTAATTATATCCTCAAACATACGTTCCTTTGCGTCGGTATCATCAGCTGCATGAAGCAAAAAAGCCTCAAGGGTTTTTGGTAACTTAGGGGAACCATATTCAAATTCACCATGATGTGAAAGAATAGAGTGTTTGATAAGGGATTTAAGTTGCTTTGGAAAGCCCTCTATTTTATCAGCTTCATTGCTTATCAGTTCTGAACCCATAACGATGTGTCCCAGCAGTTCACCATCATCGGTGTAGTCAATATTTGGAAAGTCTGAAAGCTCAAGTATTTTGCCTACATCATGCAAAAGTGCAGTTGAAACAAGGAGATCTCTATCAACGGTGGGATAGTGATGTGCAAAAAATTCACATATATCCGTAACGGATATGGTGTGTTCAAGTAATCCACCCAAATAATTGTGGTGCATGGTTTTTGCCGCAGTATGGGTTTTAAACTTAGTAGAAATAACGGGATGTTTCTTAAAAACATTTATTAACAGTTCTTTTATATATGGATTTTTTATACTGTTTATATAGTTGTCAAGTTTTTTATAAAGTTCATCAATATTCTTGTCTGTGGTTGGCACATAGTCCGCAGGATCATATTCTCCTTCATGTCCCTTCCGTATTCTATGTACATTAAGCTGCAAATCATTCTGATAGGTCTGTACAAGAGCATCTATTTTAATAAAATCCCCTGCCTCGAAGCTTTGTATGCCATTGGAAAGATCCCATACCTTTGCATTAATGGTACCGGTTTTATCCTGAAGTGTAAGTGAAAGATAGTTTTTTCCGGCTTTAGACTGGAAGGTCTGCTTTGTTTTGCAGAGATAAAAATCAACAACTCTTTCACCGTCCCGAAAATCAGCAATATATCTCATAAAGTCCTCCGTAATCATCAAATAATCATTACTATCATTATATAGCATCTAAAGAAAATATTCTACCCTTAAATTAAAAACTGCACCATAAAGATGCAGTTAATAAATTATAAACTTTTTGAAAAATATATCATATCTTTCAGTTTGATGCCATTTTCATAAATTGGGTGATCATAGTTGTCAGTAAAGAAGTTTTCTACTCGTTTAAAATATGTAAAGCCGTTCTTTTGATAAAAAGAAATGGTGTTGGGAGTTTCTCCTGTACCTACTATAATTTTTCTGCCAGAAGATTTATATAAATTGCTTATGAAATCCAGAAGAATAGAACCGATACCTTTACCTTGATATTCAGATGCTACGGATATATTTTTCAGCTCATAAATACCGTTGCTAAGGTAAACCACAACACATTGGGCAACAGGTTGTTCATCATATACGACGTACATATCTCCTATGTCCAGATATTGGTCAATCATGCTTTCCTGTTCGTCGCCTAACAGCAACAGATCAAGGAATGTCTTTTTGTTTTCGATAATCTTTTCAATGTGCATATTAAATCCATTGGGATAAATTGACCATTTCTATGGCACTGACAGCCGCATCATATCCCTTATTACCTACCTTTGTGCCTGCCCTTTCAACAGCCTGTTCAATATTATCTGTGGTAAGTATACCGAATATAACAGGTGTTTCCGTATCAAGTCCTACAGCTGCAATGCCCTTTGAAACCTCGGCACATACATAGTCATAATGGGATGTAGATCCCCTTATAACTGCACCTAAACATATAACGGCATCATACTTTCCACTTTTTGCAAGTTTCTTTGCAATAAGAGGGATTTCAAAGGCACCGGGTACCCAGGCAAGGGTAATGTCATTATCATCTACACCATGCCTTACAAGACCATCTTGCGCCCCACTTATAAGTTTACTGACGATGAATTCGTTAAATCTGCTTGCTACTATGGCAAATTTTTTTCCACTTCCTATAAGATTTCCTTCAAGTTTTTTCATTTTTTTTACCTCCATTAGTTTTCGTTTAAAAGAATATGTCCCATTTTAACTTTTTTTGTGTGCATATAAAAGTCAGCACTATGACTATGGGCTACTTCAATAGGAACCCTTTCGACTACATCTATTCCGTATTCCTTAAGCCCTTCTATTTTCTTTGGATTGTTGGTCATAAGCTCAACACTGTTAATACCAAGTTCTTTGAGCATATAAGCAGCCACATCGTATTTACGCATATCCTCAGGAAAGCCAAGGGCAAGGTTTGCTTCTACGGTATCCATACCATTATTTTGCAGCTGATATGCCTTTAGTTTGTTTATTATGCCGATTCCTCTGCCTTCCTGACGCATATATAAAAGTGCGCCTCTGCCTCTTTCCGAAATTGCCTTAAGTGCTGCTCTGTACTGATTACCACAGTCACAGCGATGGGAGCCAAGTACATCTCCTGTAAGACATTCGGAGTGTATACGGGTAAGAACCGGGGAGCCGTCACTGAAATCTCCCATTGTAAGAGCAATATGGTTTTCTCCAGTCCTATGGTCCACAAAGCCGGAAATGTTAAATTCGCCGAAGTCCGTTGGAAGGGTGGTTGTGACAACCTTTTCTACATAAAGCCCTTTTTCAAGTATATATTTCTTAAGTGTCTCAACGGTAATAAATTTAAGGGAATATTTTTGGGCAAACTCTATTAAATCAGGAGTACGTGCCATATATCCGTCATCCTTCATTATTTCACAGCAGATACCGCAGGGTTTAAGTCCTGCAAGCCTGGCAAGGTCAACGGTTGCTTCTGTATGTCCATCACGTTCAAGCACCCCGCCCTCCTTTGCTGCAAGGGGAAAAATATGTCCGGGACGACGAAAATCTTCAGGCTTTGCATTATCAGAAACAAATTTAAGTATTGTTTCTGCCCTTTCATAGGCAGATATGCCTGTAGTGGTATCAACATGATCTATTGATACGGTAAAGGCGGTTTCGTGGTTATCCGTATTATTCTCTGTCATGGGCTCAATATGGAGACGGGATAGCATATCCTGGGATGCAGGCATACATATCAGTCCCTTGGCGTGGGTGGCGATAAAGTTTATTGCCTCTCCCGTTACCTTTTCTGCTGCCATAATAAGGTCTCCTTCGTTTTCTCTGCCCTCATCGTCGGTAACAATTATCATTTTTCCGTTTTTTATATCTTCAATGGCATCTTCTACTTTGTTATAGCTAAACATTGAAATCTCCTTTCAAAATCCGCAGTTAATTAAAAAGTCCATATCAAGACTTTTATTATCTTTTTCATAACCCAAAAGGTGTCCGATATATTTTGCAAGGACATCGGTTTCTATATTGACCAGATCCCCGGGTCTATGAGAGGTGAGGGTGGTGATGGATGAGGTGTGGGGAATGAGGGAAACAGAAAAACTGTCCTTCAGATTATCTACCACGGTAAGACTAACTCCATCTATCGTAACAGATCCCTTTGGTGCTATATATTTAAGTATCTCCTTATCTGTTTTAACAGTCATCCATATTGCATTACCGTCATTTCTGTAGCTGGATATAACGCCGGTTCCGTCAATATGACCACTGACTATATGTCCGCCAAATCTGCCGTTGGCAGGCATTGCACGTTCAAGATTTAATCTTGAGCCAATACTAAGCCCTCTAAGGGAGGTGCGCTTAAAGGTTTCAGGCATGGCATCTACCGTAAAGCTTTTTGAGTCAAATTTTGTTACAGTCAGGCATATACCGTTTACAGCAATACTGTCTCCGATATGCATATCTTCTGTAATTTTATTTGCGGATATTCTCAGACTGCTGCCAGTACTGAGTATACATCCGATTTCTTCAACTATTCCGGTAAACAATTATTTCACCTCCTGATATGACCATAAATCAGACAGTCACCGTAGTATTCTTTAATATGAACATCTTCCAAAAGAATGGCATCCTCTATATTTTCAAAACCTTTGCCTTCAACAGGTGTTTTGGATTGGGAGCCTCCAATAATCATAGGAGATACAAAGGAAACTACCATATCCACTATACCTTCTCTGAGGGCAGAAAAATTAAGGGTGCCGCCTCCCTCAAGGAGTAT
>CASFCZ010000096.1 GCA_949293325.1 uncultured Eubacteriales bacterium
CAAATAAATATGATTTACCGGATTTGTTTCTGGGAATTTTATTTTGTTCCGATTGCGGTTCTAAGCTATATCAACGAAGAACGGTAAAACAAAATGAGAATTGTTATGTTTGCTCATCATATAAAAAACGCAAGCCTTGTACAATGCATCATACCAACACAAACAAACTTACAAGACGAGTTTTTGAATATATTAAATATCTTTCCGAGATAATAACGAGTGACGAAGAAAACTTTATTAATAGTGTGTTATCTGATAAAATTAAAGCTAATAACGTTAAAATTACTGATTTAGACCAAAAACTTGCAAAAGACAAAGAACGCAGCTTTGAGCTAAAAGATGTTTTCAAAAAGCTTTATGAGGATAAAATCCTTGGAAAGATTTCTGATGAACAATTCAACGTGCTCTATGAGATATATAACAAAGAATTTGTGGAAGTTGAAAGAAATGTTTCTGAAATCACAAATAAAATTAATACTGTAAAAAACAGCAGTCTAAATCCTAGCAATTTTATTACGGCAATAAAAAAGCATCAGGAGACACTTTGTAATCCTGATGACCTTACAATCGAAATTGTACACGAATTGATAGATAAAATCGTTGTATATGAAGCTGTTGGTAAGGGACATAGCCGTAAACAAAGGCTTGATGTTTATTGGAGTGGTATTGGTTTAATTGATTTATCACGTTTATAACATATCTTTTTTTGCACATATTTAAGGCAAAACAGGCTTTTTATTCTTTATGAAATAAATTATACCAATCAACGCAAAAAAGCTTGTTTTGACCCTCTAAAAACTTAAAAAAGACCATTTTAATCTTTTACAGTTCCCTACGAAGTAACACCTATAGTGGTAACACTCTCAGGGATTTTTACACTTGTCAATTTATCACAGCCATAGAAGGCACTTTGACCGATATAAGTAATGCCATCAGAAATTATAAAATCTCCGGACTTGCCTCCGGGACAGGCAATAATCTTTGTCATATCCTTATCACATAACACCCCGTCAACAGAAGCATACACACTATTAGCCTCTGAAACTGTAACATTCATTAAAGCGTCACAATCAGAGAGTGCCCATGAACCCATACCGACAAGACTTTCAGGCAAAATTATTTCCGTTAATTTGTCGCAGTCATAGAACGCCTCCCTGTCAATCATGACAACACCTTCCGGAATAATAAAAGTACCGCTTCTGCCCTTGGGACACATAACAATATCATTCATATTTTTGCCATATAACACTCCGTCAACGGAAAAATAGGCACTGTTATTTTCAGAAACCGTAATGTCATTTAAATTACTGCAGCCCATAAAAGCCCTGCTGTCGATTTTGGTAGTACTTTCAGGGATAGTTATGCCTGTTAATCCTGTGCAATCCATGAAAGCAAAGCTGTCAATATATGTAACACTGTCAGGTATGCTTATATCTGTTAATTTACTACAGCCATCAAAGGCAAGATAAAAAATACTTGTTATCCTAATGCCCTCAATCTCACTTGGGATATGGGCAGCTGTAACGGATCTGTCACAATCCGTTATTTCTCCCTCACTGTTATAATAGATATTGCCTCCTTCAACGGCATAACTGAACTCACCAAATGCCACATCACCTAACGCAGAATCCGACGTTTCCTCATCATCGGGAGTATAATCTCCCTCCAGAGCGCCCTGAGAAGTGGATATATCCTGATTTTCCCCAGGTTCTCCTGCCCATGTAATATTCACCCCACACCCCGGTATGCTAATAGCCGCTGTAAGCAACACGCAAATAAACTTTTTCCTTAGGTTCATATAAAATCCTCCACTTTTTACACATAATTTATAATATAATTATACAAAAACATATTAAAATTTTCAATACCATTTATAAAATAAAAAAGTGATGCAATCCTCAAATTGCATCACTTCCCATATCAATACTTCTTTTTAACCTTAATCTCTCTGCCTTCTTCATCAACCTCATAGAGATTATCAAGTACATTTTTCTGAAAGCCTGCCTTAAATTCCTTAAGGTATTCCTTACGAAGTCTATCCCTTTCGGCTGTTTCCTCAGGGGTAAGACCCTCCGCCTTATTCTTTTTGGCAAGCTCGTTAATACGTGCTATAAGTTCGGGACTCATTTACCATTCCTCCTGTTTAAAATGCCTTTAAGCCTGTTTCCGCCTCCAAACACCAGGTGCCTCAGGGGCATAATCCCCACCCATACCACACAGTAGAGCCTGTAAAGTGGGTTTTTGGCACTGATATGCTTTCCCTTACGTTCAAAGGCAGTAACAACACCTATAATATCATTGTGGGTAATACCGTATTCCAGATGCCACTGGTTATCCCCACACATAACATAACTGCCATCAGGCAGGGGCTTACGCACCACCCTATGGAGTACAAAGCTGCCGTCAGGGCGTCTGTAAAGGGGCAGGTCATACTTTTTAAGGGGCGCTGTTGCCTTGATAATTTCCACTCTGTCCCCGTCATTATGGAGCATAGGGAGCATACTTGTACCCCTGGGGTTAAAATTAACCCTGCCTCCCATCTCCAGCTTTTCCATCATTACATCATATATATCTGCAAGGTGGATCTGCTTAGTTTTCAAGCAAATCAGCTCCCTTAAGTTTATCCAGAAATTCGGACACGTCAGTCCTTGCAGTTGCCTCATCCACATCATACTCGGAGCAGAGAGCCTTTACAAGTCCATCAAGATCAGTATCCTCCTTAAGGTTTTCCCAAAGGAAGGCACCTACCTCGTTAAGGGTAATAACGCCACTGAAATCAAGGCTGCCCTCGCCTACAGGCACCACAATGTTGCTTCCTGCCACATTTCTCAGTAAATAATCCTTTTTAACCTTCATTTTTATCCTCCTGAACTACCCTTATACCCTCATAACTGGTCTTAACTGCATCAAAGCTCATATCACATCCCAATCTGAACACACGTACCCTTCTTAATACCGTATCAAGAACATCCAGAAGCTTTTCCATTTTATCCGCTTCAACGGGTCTGCCTGTCTGGGCAAAAATAAGTGGTATTGCCTCCGCAGGAGTTATCTCCTTAACCCAGTTTTTATCGGCACTGCGCTCAATAAAGACTATTGCACCTACAGGCACACGCATATTAAGGTTTTTGTCGGTCTTTCCGCTCCAGGGCGTGCCATAGGCATAAAGCCTGTCATCAACCAGCCTTATTGCAGGCTTGTCATCATTAATAATAAGTGCCCTGTCCTCACCGAAATACTGCTGCCACAATCCCGTATGAGTTGACTTGCCGGTACCTGGATCGGCGGAAAAGAGGTAGGCATAGCCGTCAACACACACCCCTGAGGAGTGGAGCATAAAGCCCTTAAACTCCAGCAAAGCCTCGTAAAAGGCAGCCCCTGTGAAGATATACTCCACATCGTCAAGGCTCAGGTGTGGATTTTCCCTTTGGAGCTGTGCCATATCCTCATCACTTATGTCAATGCGGATATTGGGTTTTTCAAAATCCGCCTTATATGCCTCACCCTGCTTCATCATGGTGGGATATTTATATTCTATTTCCAGATTAAGTTCCGCTACTTTAAGCTTATACATACAAACCTCTTACATCTGCTGTGGAGCAGCTATGCCAAGGAGAGCAAGGGACTGTGCTATTGCTGACTTAACGGCATATACAACAGCCAGCCTTGCCTTCTTAAGCTCACCTTCGCTTGCCATAATATTATTCTCATTATAAAACTTATTAAACGCCTTGCAAATTTCCACAATATGCCTTGTAAGAATATATGGCTCGTACTTATCGGCAGCATCCACCAGCTTGGAAGGCAGGTCACTTAATACCTTACATACATTAACACTTGCCTCATCACTTATAAGTGAACAGTCAATATCCTTTTCGGGCTTTTCAAATCCTGCCTTTCTCAATATACTGCAGGCCCTTGCATGGGTATACTGAACATAAGGTCCCGTTTCACCCTCAAAGCTGAGCATACGCTCCAGGTCAAATACAACATTTTTTATACGGGAATTGTACAGGTCGTTAAAGATAACCGCACCTATACCTACTTCCTCGCTTATCTCCTGTTTATCAGGAAGGTCGGGGTTTTTCTCCTCAATAATGCCCTTTGTTTTTTCAACAGCGGCATTTAATATATCCTCCATAAGCACCACATGACCCTTACGTGTGCTGAGCTTACCGTCACCTAAGCTGACAAGGCCGAATGGTACATGGACAAGTCCATCCTTAGCCCAGTCGTAACCCATAAGCTCCAGCACCTTAAACCACTGTGCAAAGTGCAGATTCTGGTCAAGGGCAGTTACATATATATCCTTATAGAAGTTATATTCCTTTTTTCTGTAAAGGGCTGCCGCAATATCCCTTGTGGGATAAAGGGTACCGCCGTCACTCCTTAATATAAGACAAGGTGGCATATTGTATTCCTCAAGATCAACGATCTGGGCTCCCTCGCTTTCCTTAAGCAGACCCTTTTCCCTGAGTTCCTCCACAACAGCCTGCATCTTGTCATTATAAAAGCTTTCACCTGCATAGCTGTCAAATCTGATGTGGAGCCTGTCATAAATACGGTTGAATTCCTTCATACTTATATCAACAAACCACTTCCACAGCTCAAGAGCCTCCTTGTCACCCTCCTGCATCTTAACAAGCCAGTGACGTGCCTCATCGTTAAGGGAAGGATCCTTTTCAGCCTCCTCGTGAAACTTAACATAAATACGGCTGAGCTCCTTTATATCATCACGCTCAACAGTCTCCTTATCTCCCCACTTTTTATAGGCTACAATAAGTTTACCGAACTGAGTGCCCCAGTCACCTAAGTGGTTGACACCAACACAGTTGTAACCAAGGGCCTTGTATATATTATAGAGTGCATTACCTATAACTGTAGAGCGAAGGTGTCCTACATGGAAGGGCTTTGCAATATTAGGTGAGGAATAGTCAATAACAATTGTCTTACCCTCTCCCAGATTGCTTTTGATATAGTCTTCCTCCTTATCAAGAACCTTACCCATAACCTCCCTGACAAAGGAAGTCTTGTCGGCAAAAAAGTTAATATAGGCTCCTACTACCTGAATATCTGAAATAAAATCGGGCTTTTCAAGCTTGTCCTTAAGCTCCTGTGCAATCAACTGAGGAGCTTTGTGCATGGTTTTTGCAAGCTTGAAGCATGGGAAAGCATAATCACCCATCTCCTTATTTGCAGGTACCTCTATTGCCTCCCTTATTTCATCAGTGGACATATCCGCTGCCTTAGCAATGAGGGAAGCTATCTCCATAGCAAAATCCATAATAATTCTCCTTTATTTAACAAATATATTTACAGCTTTATGTATATTTTTTATCTCAACGGGCATTTCCGGTCCCACTTCACCGCCGCAGTCCGTTACACTGAAGCGGTTGTTAGGATCCAGATTTTCTATCTTAATGTCATTATCCCTGAAATAAATTACACTTTTATCCTCAAGGTATTCACCCCTGATAAAGTTAAGAAGCAGCTTTGGGGTATCCTTTACAAGGTCATTTCTGAAACCCAGGAAGTCAAACATACCGTCATCTACAGCAGCATCAGGCACCAATTTGCCAATGCCCCCTGTGCCGCTGCTGTTAAGAACAAGAAAAAGATTGATATTATCCTCAATAGTACCGTTGCTGCTTGTAATACGCATAGGGATCGGCTTAAATCCGTTAAGCTGCTCCATACCCTTTATGTAGTATGCAAGCTTGCCAAAGGCATCCTTGAAATGCTTGTTTATCTCCGTGGAAACATTGGAAAAAAGTCCCCCTGCACAGACATTGATAAAATACTTATCATTTGCCTTGCCCAGATCCACAGCCATGGTCTTGCCCTCAACAATTATCCGGCTGCATTCCTCTGCATCGTTGGGTATACCCATGTAGGATGCAAAGTCATTTGCGGTACCTGAGGGGAAAAGACCTATAGGGATATGGGACATATTATATTTCATCAGGGCATTTACAAGTATATTGATGGTGCCGTCACCACCTGAAACGCAGATAATGTCAAAATCCTCATCTCTGATATTTGCAATATGCCTTTCAATATCTCCGTAATGGGTACTGCGGAATATATTAACCTCATAGCCTGCCCTGTTAAAGACGCTTAAGCAGGTATCAAGTTCATGTCGAAAACTTTTATCCCCCGAATATGGGTTATATATAAGGGTGAGTTTTTTCATATACAACACCCCTCCTCCATCCTGAAAATAAATATCTGTAATAATAGTAATACATTATTAAGTATAACAAATATACAATTCAAATTCAAGCTGTCATTTATGATAGGGTTCGTTTTTTATTATCCTGAAGGCTCTGTAAATCTGTTCAAGAAGTATAACCCGCATAAGCTGATGGGGGAAGGTCATATCGGAAAAACTTATTTTACTGTCGGCACGATTCAGAACCCCGGAGGATAGTCCCAGGGAACCTCCTATTACAAAGGTAATATGGCTGACACCACCTACCATACTGTCAGAAAAAAGGCGGGAAAAGCCTGGACTGTCATACTTTTTTCCCTCAATGGCAAGGGCAATAACATAGCTTCCCGGTTTTATAGCCTTCATAAGCCTTTCACCCTCTGCATCCTTTACAGCCTCTGCCTCTTTGACACTGAGGGTTTCAGGGCACTTTTCATCCGCCACCTCTGCTATATCAAGGGTAACATACCGCGAAAGTCGCTTCGAATACTCCTTTATGGCATCTGTAAAGTACTTTTCCTTTATCCTGCCTACGCAGGCTATAGTTACCCTCATTGCTGCCTCCTGATATAGTCCGCTATTTCCTTTGCCACGGACCTGAGGGGCTTTTTATGACTGTCCACCCTGTAGTCGGCATATTTAAGGTAAAGGGGCATTCTCTCATTATACAAATCCTCAAGGGTCTGTCCCTTGCGGAGGGAAACTCCCCTTTCTTCAAGATCCCCCAGCCGCTCTTTAAGTTCTTCAAGGGGAAGATCAAGAAATACTACTTTGCCTATGGACTTGTAATGCTCCATAGCTTCCCTGCCGTAAACAACACTTCCCCCAGGTGCAATTACTGCACACTTTGGGGAAATATTGCTGTTAATCCGGTTTTCCAGTTCATTAAAACCCTGGGGACCTATCTCCTCTATTATCTCATGGAGGAGTTTACCTTCCTGCTCCTGAATAACAAGGTCGCCATCTATAAATTTCCATCCCAGCAGCTTTGCAAGGACAACTCCCACAGTGCTTTTGCCTGACCCGGGCATGCCTATTAATATAACGTTCATACTACATCAACTCCTCAGGGTTAAGGCACTTAAGTTCATCAGGGACAAAGATGCCGTCCTTACGTATAAGGACATCATCAAAGTATATCTCTCCCCCACCGTATTCCTCTGTCTGTATCAGTACAAGATCCCAGTGAATGGCACTGCGGTTGCCATTGTCTGCATCATCATAGGCATTGCCCGGGGTAAAATGGATACTACCCCTTATCTTTTCGTCAAAAAGTATATTTTTCATTGCCTTGGTGATGTAGGGATTAACACCTATTGCAAACTCACCTACATATCTGGCACCTTCATCTGTATCAAATATTTCATTTATCCTGGCTGTATCATTTGACTGTGCCTTTATTATTTTGCCATCTTTAAACTCAAGGCGGACATTGTCAAAGGTGGTGCCGTCGTATTCTGTAGGGGTATTATAGCTGATAACCCCATTTACACTGTCCCTAATGGGAGCAGTATACACCTCACCATCGGGGATATTCATTTCCCCTGCGCACTTTATGGCAGGTATGCCCTTAATGGAAAAGCTGATATCCGTACCCTTTCCAAGAATATGCACCCGGTCTGTTCTATTCATCAAGTCCACAAGTCTGTCCATTGCACTGCTCATTTTGGAGTAGTCAAGGTTACATACCTTAAAATAAAAGTCCTCAAAAGCCTCAAGGCTTGTACCTGCGGACTGGGCAAGGGAGGCATTGGGATACCTGAGCACCACCCATTTTTTCTTAAGCCTTATATCGTT
This sequence comes from uncultured Eubacteriales bacterium, assembly GCA_949293325.1. Lineage (GTDB taxonomy): Bacteria > Bacillota > Clostridia > Lachnospirales > CAG-274 > CALWRD01. Next base: position 8,009 of record CASFCZ010000096.1, read on the forward strand.
GTGTACGTGTTTTGAATAAACACTGCTGTACAGGCTCATTTTATCCGATGGTACATCTGCCAGCTCCGCCGTATTGTCGTTACAGCCTATGCCTATATAGGCATCCATCATATCCATTTTTTTACCATCTATCTCTGCCAGAGGCTCATACTGCTCCCGGCTTGCTCCAAGAAGAAGCTCACGCTGAATAATACTGCTGTGTATGTCCACATAGGGATAGGCTCCCACTCTGTATGCCTCCTTAATAAGGGCACGAACCAGAGGAAGTGCTCCAAAGCCATTTGAAGAAATAAGCACACGCTCACCCTTTTTAAGGCGGCAACTGTAATTAATAAGGTTATCTGCAAGCTTAATAAATCTATCATCCATAATAAAAAATCACCTCGGATATAATCTTACCACAACAGAGGAAAAATATAAAGGAAAACAGTAGGTGTTATTTGAACATTGAAATTTTTTTACACATACATTTACCATAATATCTATAATTCTCAAAAAAACACCCCCTCAGAGAGGGGGTGAAAAAATCAAAGAATATTAATTTTTAAATCAGGAATTACTCTGCATCAGCCTCAGTAGTAGTCTCTGTAGCATCCTCGTCTACAGTAGTCTCCTCTGTAGTCTCGTCAGAAGTAGTTTCCTCAGTTGTATCCTCGTCAGAAGTTACATCCTCAGTAGTAGCCTCAGTAGTTTCCTCAACCTGAGCAGCTGCCTCATCAGCAAGATCTAAAACATAGTCATAAATCTTTTCGATCATAACAGCCATCTGAGCTCTTGTAATAAATACAGAAGGCTCAAGGTTTGTACCTGTACCAGTTGCAACACCAGTAGCAGTGAGGTAAGCTACATAAGGTCTAGCCCACCAGGAGATAGAAGCCTCGTCAGCATACTTATCAAGTACAGACTCATCAGCGCTGATGTCAGCACCAAGGAACTTGAATGTCTGAGCAACGAGAACCATCATTTCTTCTCTTGTACAATACTTCTCAGGACCGAATGTACCGTCGCCGTAACCGCTTACAATACCAGCCTCGTAGCCAAGACCTACTGCATTGTAGTAGTACTTACCAGCGTATACATCTGTGAAGTTAGATGTAGCAGTACCAGTAATACCAAGAGTATTAACGATCATGATAACGAAATCTGCTCTCTTGCTGTATGCATCAGGAGCGAAAGATGTAGCACTAACACCATTGATGATACCTGCAGAAGCAAGTCTCTCAATTGCATTTACTGCCCAAGGACGAGTAGAGATGTCAGTGAAGTTTACATTGTAGATACCCTCAGCAGGAGGAGTAATTACAATTTCCTGACCCTTGTCATTGGTAATAGTAAAGCTTGTAGGTGCCTTTATTGTAGTAGCCTCTGTAGTATCTTCCTCTACAGTAGTTTCTTCTCTCTGAACTGAAGCCTTGTCAGATGAGCTACCGCTACCACCGCCGCTACTGCTACTACCGCCGCCGCTTATGCTTGAGCCCTTAGTAGTAGTCTCAGTTGCCTCTGCAGTAGTAGTCTCAGTAGTAGTCTCTGTTACTGCTGCTGTAGTAGTCTCAGTTGTGGACTCAGTTGTTTCTGTAGTAGGTTCAGTTGTAGATTCAGTTGTTGCTGTAGTTGTCTCAGTTGTAGTCTCTGTTGTTACTGTAGTCTCCTCAACATCACCGATCCAGATGTTACCTGCAACAGAAGCAAACTTAAGAAGTGTTGCGCTGGTAGGCTTAGTCTTGAAACCGTCGATTGTTGGGTATGCTGTATCAACAGTGATCTTAGTGTCACCCTTACCGATTACCTCAAAGGAGAGAGTCATAAGAGTACCGCTGTTCTGAGCTACTAAAAGCTCGCCTGCAGATGAGAAGTTAATAAAGTTAGAGAACTTAACCTTACCAAGCTCACCACAAGTAGTTGTTGCAGCTGTATCAGATGTAATAACGTCTGCATAGTCTGCAAAGTTCTTCTCATCTGCTGCTGGGCAAAGTGCAATACTGTTTGCTACTGTACCTGGATCTGAGTAAAGAGGCATAGGCAGGTTCATATAATTAACTGTTACATAGCCATCATTACTTTCAGGTGTAACAAGACCTGTCATCTTTACAACGCTAGGATCATATGTTACGAAGAATGTATAGTTGTTAACACCAGGAGTGTTTTCAACATTAGAAAGATCAATATCTACATTGAAAGTCTCGCCAACTTCCTTGTCAACTACGTTCTGACCGTTCTGAGCAACAGCGTCAGGAGCAACAGGCTGAACAAGGAGTGTGTCAGCTGAGTAAGTAGTACCCTCAGTAGTAGTCTCTGTTGTAGTTACTGTTGTAGGCTCTACAGTAGTAGTCTCTGTAGTAGGCTCTGCAACTGTAGTAGTCTCTGTAGCAGGAGCATCAGCAGTAATGTCTACATTAATAAGAGCTATATTTAAGCTTGTAGCATTAGCTGGGTTGAAGATGTAGTAGCTGCCTGCTGCAGGAATGTTAAATACTGCAGGAGTAAGAGGAGATGTAGCATCTGCCTTTGTAATTGATGTGCTCTCAACTACAGTGTTTGTAGCTGCATCAACAAGGAGAAGCTCAGCCTCGAGAACACCGCTTGAACCGATACCTGCATAAAGAGTAATTGTACCCTTACCTGCTGAGTTGAACTGAAGAGCCTTCTCAACAACGGCATCAGCACCAAGTACAGTACCAGCTGTTAAGCCGGCTGTAATAGTCTTGTTACCCTTACCGATCTGGAAAGCACCTGTAGTAGATGTTCCGTCTGTGTAAGTGTAGCTGTTTGCCTTAGCTTCCCAGTCACTACCCTTGTTTACGCTTACAAAGCCGCTACCGAAGTCATAAGCATCACCAACACCGAAAAGACCGGCTGCAGCAACTGCATCGTTAACATCGTTAGCATTGATAGTAGCCTGACCTGCAAAACCATTTACAACAGGAGCTGTTGTAGTAGTTTCAGTTACAGCCTCTGTAGTAGTTTCGGTTGTAGTCTCTGTAGTAGTTTCATTTGTAGCCTCTGTAGTAGTTTCTACAGGAGCTGAAGCAGTAATATCCATATCGATAAGTGCTACGTTTACGCTTGTAGCATTACCTGGATTTAAAATGTAATAAGTACCAGCTGCAGGAATGTTAAATACTGCAGGAGTAAGAGGAGATGTAGTATCTGCTCTTGTGATTGATGTGTTCTCAACTACAGTGTTTGTAGCTGCATCAACAAGAATAAGCTCAGCTGCAAGAACACCGCTTGAACCGATACCTGCATGAATAGTAACAGTACCTGCACCAGCGGACTCGAACTGAAGTGCCTTCTCAACAACGGCATCTGCACCAAGTGCAGTACCAGCTGTTAAGCCAGCTGCAATAGTCTTGTTACCCTTACCGATCTGGAAAGCACCTGTAGTAGATGTTCCATCTGTGTAATTGTAAGTGTTTGTCTTAGCTTCCCAATCGCTGCCCTTGTTAATAGCAGTAAAACCGTTGCCAAAGTCATATCCGTCACCAATGCCGAAAAGACCAGCTGCGGAAACTGCTGCATTAACGTCGTTAGCGTTAATGGTAGCTGTACCTGAGAATGCTGCATAAGCAGAAATCTCATCATTCGTTGCCGCAAACGTAGGTGTTGCTGCAACGCTTGTAAACATCATGCTTGCTGCTAACACGAAGCTTACAACTTTTTTCGTTGATTTTTTCAATTTACTTCCTCCTTTTTTAATAGTAAATTTAAAAATATTTTTCAAAAGAGGAAATGTGCATAAAAAATCCCCCTAAAAAATATTCTTTCAAGATGAATTATATAGTCTTTTGAGCAAAAAGTCAATTTTATTTTTTAATTTTTTTCAGAATTCAAGGGCTTTCCAAATGCTCCAGATTAATATTATTATTTGCTTTGTAACATAAACGTAATTTAAAATCAGCAACCTGCCTATTTTTAATTTCATTTTATAAGCAATATGCACAAGTTTTTTTTTATGGTTTTGTAAAAAATGTAATATTAAAAGCTAATTTAAACAAATTTTTTCATTTTTTTTAGCCATATATCCAATATCATCATATGTGTCTATATATGGAAAAAAGACCTCTAACTGGAACTATATATACCCTGTTTATTGATATAAAATATATATGATGATAGAATATATATAAAAAACGGGAGGTATATCATGAATAAAAGCAAATTGATAGATGCTGCCATGGGACGTATTCCCTGCGACCTGCTGCTGACAGGCTGTCAGATACTGGATCTGCTTGGACACAGGATAGTAAGGGGCAATATAGCAATATATGAGGGAATCATAGTGGGCTACGGCGATATTGAACTTAATGCAAAGGAAAGGATAGATCTTAACGGATGTTATGTGTCACCTGCCTTTACAGATGCACATGTGCACATTGAATCCTCCATGGTAATACCCTCCCAGTACGGTAGACTGGTTATACCCAGAGGTGTTGCAACGGTTATAGCTGATCCCCATGAAATAGCAAATGTATGCGGTGAAGCCGGTCTTGACTTTATGTACAATGACAGAAGTCCCCTTCGTACCTATTATATGCTGCCCTCCTGTGTGCCTGCAACCCCCTTTGACAGCAGCGGAGCCATCCTTGACGGGGCGGAATGCAAAAAACTGTGGGAAAAGGGCAATTTCCTCGGACTTGGGGAAATGATGAACTATCCCGGTGTTATAGGAGGGGATGAAGATACCCTCAGCAAACTTAATCTCACTTCCTTTATAGACGGACATGCCCCAGGCCTCAGCGGAAGGGAGCTGAGTGCCTATGTATGCGGAGGTATTACCAATGACCACGAATGTAATACCGCTGAAGAAGCCCTGGAAAAAATAAGTCAGGGACTTAATATATATATAAGGGAAGGTACAGGCTCAAAAAATCTGGAGGAACTTATTAAGGCTGTCACTCCATACAATATGCACCGTTTTGCCTTCTGTACAGATGACAAGCATATTGACGATATATACAGGGAGGGTACAATATCCCATTGTGTATCAAAGGCAATTCACCTGGGAATGGAACCCCTTACAGCCTTTACCCTGGGATGTGTTAATGCACCGTCCTTTTATGGCATCAGGGGACTGGGTGCAATAGCTCCCGGATATGCTGCTGACCTTATAATAATGAAGGAGCCTGATCCCGATACCATAACAGACGTATATTTACGTGGTGTCAGATACAGGGACGAGGCACTTCCTATCCCCGATACTACTGCTGTAAGGGGCACACTGCACATAAAACCTGTTAAAGCAGAGGATATACAGCCCCAATCCGGTCCTGACATACCTGTAATAGATGCCCGTCCCGGCACACTTATTACAAAGCCCTGCTATCCCGAAAGCACCGAGGGCCTTATGATATGTTCCAATATTGAAAGGCACAGGGCCACAGGACGACTTTCCTCCGCCTATGTCCGTGGCTTTAACATAAAGGGCGGTGCCATTGCCCAGACAATCGGTCACGACTCCCATAATATAACCGTAATGGGAGATAACAGGGAGGATATGGCCGTTGCAGTAAACGGTCTTGGCAGTGACGGGGGAATTACAGTGGTTAAAGATGGTAATATTATAGCCTCTCTGCCCCTTGAAGTAGCTGGGCTCATATCAGCAAAGGACTATAGGGAAGTTCTTGATGGAAACAGGGCTGTAAACCTGGCAATTACCGAAATAAGTGAAGATGAGCCCTCCTCACTGCTTATGATACTCAGCTTTTTATCCCTGCTGGTAATACCTGAACTAAAAATAAGTGACAGGGGACTATTTGACGTAACCAGATTTGAATTTATCTGAAAAAAGCCTTGCATAGGAAAAATTTCTATGCAAGGCTCAGACTGTCAATAAACCAATAAAGCGGTTGACTTTTTGAATTAAATAAATGTCTAGCCTGCATTTTTAGGTAACTTAAAGCGTCGCAGACTTTAATCCGCAGGACGGGCTTTGCCCGTTCGAG
>CASFCZ010000097.1 GCA_949293325.1 uncultured Eubacteriales bacterium
TGCCAGCCATCTGCCATAGAATGTATATGCCAGGAATAGGCATACCATGGCAATTGCTACAATTACCAAACTGTTCATAATAAGTTACCTCCTTAATAAAATCCTTTTTTATATATATTTCATATCCGCTTAATTTGAAAAGACGGATACAAATTCAAAGTGTTTGTCCATTGCGTTACCTATAATGCCTATTACCTTTCCCATGGTAAAGGCTGCAAGCACCGTTCCTATACCAAGACCCATTATATGATGCATGAAAGTAAAGGTCAGAAGTGCCGTAACCATAAGACAGATAACATCAAATGATATTTTTATTTTTGAATAAGACTTACTGGTTATTCCGCACAGCTCGCGTGGAAACAAATCCGTAGGTATAATAGGCATTTTACAACGGTTTGAAAGTGCAATACCTATACAAAGCACCACATAACTTATACAGAAATAAAGCACACGCATAGGCAAGGTATATGGAAGTATGTCTATCCACATCTCATTTACATCAATCATAACTCCGAAGGCAAAACCTACTACAAAGCTAAGCAGATAAGCCGGTACAAACCGTTTCCGAAGGAACATAAGGCTTAATATAAGCAAGCCCTGGAATATGTATGTCCATGTGCCCAGTGTAATTTTGGGCAAAACCTCCGAAAAGGCATAGGGTACACTGGAAATGGCAGATATACCCGAGCCTGAATACAGCATAAGCACAACTCCGAAACTGTTAATAAGCACCACAGTAAGCAGAGCAAGCTCGCCTCTTAAAACAGTTTTTGTCTTTTCCATTTTTACTACCTCTTATTATTGACATGGGATATCCGGTTTCCCCCACCGGAATAACCCTTTCCATATAAAAACATCCTGTAGAAAACCTGCCCCGACCTGAAGGATTTATTATTTTAAAATGGCTCCACCTGTATGAGTGAAGCCATTACGACTTGGGGAGTTTATTTCTCCACCTTATTATTGTTTTTCAACACCGAGAGTAACTGTTTCTCCGTTAATATTCCATTCCTTTGTATAGCCTGCACAGCTGCCGCTTACTATTTCAAGGGCAAGCACGTCATTTGCAATGCTCTCTCCGTTGCGGGCAAAGATACCCTCGATAACCTCATTGCCCTGATGGTAAACCTTGATACGGTCAAGAACCTCAAAGCCTGCTTCCTTACGCATGGTCTGTATCTTTGAGATAATCTCCCTTACAAAGCCCTCCTCAATAAGCTCAGGTGTAAGGTTGGTATCAAGTACAACTGATGTTGTCTTATAGGATTCGGAAACAAAGCCCTCAAGCTGAGAAGTTTCAATAAGGAGATCATCCTCAGCAAGCTCTATCTGTGTACCCTCTGCCTCAAAGCGGATAGCACCTGTTTCCTTAAGCTCATTCATAAGCTTAACACCGTCATTTGACTTAAGGTATTCGCTGATAGCAGGGATAAGCTTACCGTACTTTTTACCAAGGGTACGGAGCTGAGGTTTAAAGCTATAACCTGTAAAGTCTGAAATATCATCCCTGAACTCAACATTCTTAACATTAAGCTCCTCACGGATAATGTCAAGGTACATTGAATCAAGGGCCTTGTCTGCCTTGATATACATATTGCCGATAGGCTGACGGTTTTTGATATTGGCAGTGTTACGTGCCGCACGACCTGCCACAACGGCAGAGAGAACAAGCTCCATATTATACTCAAGGTTAGTATCAATAAGTGCCTCGTCAGCTACAGGGAAGTCACAGAGATGTACTGACTTAGGAGCATCGCTGTACTGCTTGCATACAAGATTCTGATACATGTTTTCTGCCATAAAAGGTATGAAAGGTGCAGAAAGCTTTGTCATTGTAGTAAGCACTGTATAAAGTGTCATATAGGCATTAATCTTATCCTGTGGCATACCCTTACCCCAGAAACGCTCACGGCTGCGGCGTACATACCAGTTTGAAAGGTCGTCAACAAAATCAGTCATAGCCCTTGATGACTCGGTAATCTTATAGTTTTCAAGGCTTGTATCAACAAACTTAATTAAAGTATTGAGCCTTGAAAGTATCCACTTATCCATAGGAGGCAGCTTGTCATAATCAAGGCTGTAATCCTTTGGATCAAAGTTATCTATATTGGCATAGAGTACAAAGAATGCATAGGTATTCCAGAGTGTACCCATAAACTTACGCTGTGCCTCATTAACTGCATCCTCATAGAAACGATTAGGCAGCCATGGGGAACTGTTGGTATAGAAGTACCACCTTACGGCATCTGCTCCCTGCTTGTCAAGTACTGACCATGGGTCAACAACGTTACCAAGGTGCTTTGACATCTTTCTGCCGTCCTTATCCTGTACATGTCCCAATACAAGTACATTTTTATATGGGCTCTTATCAAAGATAAGTGTGGATATAGCCATAAGTGTATAGAACCAGCCCCTTGTCTGATCTATTGCCTCGGAAATAAAGTCAGCAGGGTAATTTTCGTCAAATACTTCCTTATTTTCAAACGGATAATGCCACTGGGCAAAAGGCATTGAGCCTGAGTCAAACCAGCAGTCAATAACTTCCTTAACCCTGTGCATCTCACCGCCGCATTCAGGACATTTAATAGTAACCTCATCAATGTAAGGACGATGAAGCTCTATATCATCAGGGCAGTTATCGCTCATTGACTTAAGCTCCTCAACAGAGCCTATAAGATGTCTGTGACCGCACTTACACTCCCAGATAGGAAGTGGAGTACCCCAGTAACGTTCACGGGAAAGACCCCAGTCAATAACATTTTCAAGGAAGTTGCCAAAACGTCCATGCTTGATATTATCAGGCATCCAGTTTACGGTTTCATTATTCTTTAAAAGGTGATCCCTCACCTTAGTCATGGCAATAAACCAGGTATCCCTTGCATAGTAAAGAAGTGGTGTATCACATCTCCAGCAGAATGGATAACTGTGCTCAAATGGGATAGCTGCAAAAAGCTTGTTTTCCTTCTTAAGCTTATCAATAATAAGCTTGTCGCCATCCTTAACGAACATACCTGCAAAGTCATATACTTCACTTGTAAAGTTACCCTGCTCATCAACAAGCTGAACAAATGGCAGGTCGAACCTGCGGCCTACATTGGCATCGTCCTCACCAAAGGCAGGGGCAATGTGTACAATACCGGTACCGTCTGTAAGTGTTACATAATTATCTTCTACTATATAATATGCCTTTTTCTCAGGTTTAACATAGTCAAAAAGTGGCTCATACTCAGTGCCCACAAGGTCAGCACCCTTGTAACTTTCAACTATCTCATAGTCTTCCTTAAGTACATTTTCAAGGAGTGCCTTTGCAAGTATAAAGTACTCTCCATCCTTCTTTGCCTTAACATATTCCTCAGACTTGTTTACACAAAGAGCAACGTTGGAAGGCAGTGTCCATGGTGTAGTTGTCCATGCAAGAATATACTCATTGTCCTTGCCTGCAACCTTAAACTTGGCAATAACAGAAGTTTCCTTAACGTCCTTGTAGCCCTGTGCCACCTCATGGCTTGAAAGGGCAGTACCGCAGCGTGGGCAGTATGGTACTATCTTATGACCCTTGTAAAGGAGTCCCTTATCCCAGATCTGTCTTAAAGCCCACCACACGGACTCAATATAGCTGTTATGATATGTTACATATGGATTATCCATATCTGCCCAGAAACCTACTCTGTCGCTCATATCACGCCAAAGGCTTTCGTAGGTGAATACGGAGTCCTTACATTTTTTAATAAATGGCTCGATACCGTATTTTTCTATCTGTGGCTTGCCGCTGATGCCAAGCTGTTTTTCAACCTCAAGCTCAACAGGCAGTCCATGGGTATCCCAGCCTGCCTTACGAAGCACCTTGTAACCCTTCATTGTCTTATAACGGGGAATAAGGTCCTTGATAACTCTTGTAAGTATATGTCCTATATGAGGCTTTCCGTTGGCAGTCGGAGGACCGTCATAGAAAGTGAATACCGGGCAATTTTCTCTTGCCTTGATGCTTTCGCCGAAGATGTCATTTTCCTTCCAGAAGGAGAGGATTTCCTTTTCTCTTTCAACGAAGTTTAAATTTGTGCTTACCTTATCGTACACAACAAAACCTCCCATATTTAATATAATAAGAAAAGCCATACATCCTCAACAGGACGCATGGCTTGCGTGGTACCACCTGAATTAGTAAGGAGCTTTCCTTACTCTCTCATGACCCTTAACGTGGGTAAACCGTCAAAGCCTACTTAGCTGACCGTTCGGCTATACCGCTGTAGGGTGATATTCATCTGTGGCTATCTCTCAGGCTTCCACCGTCCCCGATTCGCTTTAAGTAACTGCCACGGACTACTGTCCCTGTCATTGCGTTTACAATAGGATTCTTTTAAGGATCCCTCTTTAATCTACATTATTATAACCACTTAGTTATGATTTGTAAAGTAAAATTTTCAAAAAAATGAAATTTTTTGTGTTTATACAAAAAAGGGCAGCTTACAGCCACCCTTTGGTATTGTCACAACCATTGACCTATATTACTGTGCCCTGTAAAGGATACAGTCACCCTCCTCAGGTAAAAGCATATAATCGTCCATACCGTCTGCATCAAAATCACCTGCAATATACTTGCCTCCCCCTGAAAGAAGGCCTCCCCCGTCTATATTAAAGCCCTGGGAAGTAAGGATATATCTTGCGGTAATACCAAGACTGTCTGTGAGATATATCTCCTTTACGCCATCACCGTTAAGGTCTGCCACATAAATATTGCCCTCAAGGGAATTAAGCTGCATATTGGTACGCCATATCAGCTCAAAGGTTGAACCCTTTGAGTATACATATATATTTGTGCCGTCTGAGGTTATATATTCATCACTGCCGTCGCCGTCAATATCATCTATGGCAAGGCGATCAATATAGTTTCCAAGGCTATAGGCATTTTCCTTTGTAAGAGTGCCCTTTGACCATGTAAACTCGTCAAGGCTTTTGTCACGTGAAAGTATCAGCTTTCCATCATGGTAGGTAACAGATGAATAGGTACTTACCTCAAGGGGTATAGGCTCCCCTGTGGGATTGCCGCTGGCGTCGGTAATGACAAGTTCCACCGACCTTGCAGGTATCTCCCTTTCAGGGTTTACCGAATCATTCTGTACCTCACCGGTGACCTCTGTTTCCATCTCCTCACCTAAAAGGATGGCACCATACTCCTCACCAAGGGTAATATCCAGAGGCTTAAGACCCTCTCCTGCAAAGTCCTGTGAGCTCACAAGGCGGAAGTCATCACTGCTGTCATAGTACAAAGCCTTGCTTTCATCAATGACACCTATTATATTACCACTTAAAGCATATACATCACCCAATGGGGCAGATATTTTTTCTTCATTAAATGACCTGGTAACTGAGGTATCCTCCCAGGCTGTAAGTACACCCGATTTTTCAAAGGGGTTTTTACTGTTAAGGGAATAACAGCTGTCATTGTACACATAGTACTCACACACAGGGGTTTCATTCTCAAAGGAGAAATAGGCTGTACCCGCCGACCTGCCGTTTATATGCTGCAAGTCAACTGACCCTATCACCACACTGTCACCTTCCCTGCCTGAAATATCCAGTCCCACAGAGGCTGAAGCATAGGCAATGTTGCTGTAGTCTTCATCCGTTTCCTCAGGAATGGTTCCCAGGGAAAAGGAAGCACTGTCAGGATTAAAGCCCCAGCTTTTTTCCTTAAGAGCAGTGCCCATCTGCTCCTTATAGGCAGATATCTGTTCATCTGTAAGGGAAAAGCCTGTCCCTTCCTGCTGTACCTGGGTACAGGAGGTAAGTGCAAGTGCCGAGGCAAGCATTATCATTAGTTTCTTCATACATACACCTTCGGAATAATAGAATTAATTACATTATACTACATAGCCTGTATAATTTCAATTTACCGTTATGTTACAATTTTTTCCAAAAACAACCCCTATCAGAAAATCAACCATATATTAGGGTATTTCGGCAAAAAATAAATTGATATTGATAAAAACTCCTTTAGTATGATATAATGGGTTAAAACTATGAAATACTACGGAGGTCAAAAAATGGTAGAATTATTTAAAACAGGCGCTTACCTTGTAAACGGCAAGCTTGTGGCAGATGACGAAAACTCCGGTGCGGAGCTTTCATCCATGGGCATCAGCTGTACAAAGGAGGATGCGGCAAAAAATACAATAGCTTATGGTATTATGCAGGCACATAATACAAGCGGCAATCCCGATAAGCTTAAGATTAAGTTTGACTGTATGGCAAGCCATGACATAACCTATGTGGGCATTATACAGACAGCAAGGGCATCGGGAATGGAAAAGTTCCCTATTCCATACGTCCTTACCAACTGCCATAACAGCCTTTGTGCCGTAGGCGGTACAATCAACGAGGATGACCACATGTTCGGTCTTTCAGCTGCAAAGAAGTACGGCGGTATATATGTACCTGCACATCAGGCAGTTATCCACCAGTTTATGCGTGAAATGATGAGCGGCTGCGGCAAGATGATACTTGGCTCCGACTCTCACACCCGCTACGGTGCCCTTGGTACAATGGCTATCGGCGAAGGCGGCGGCGAATTGGCAAAGCAGCTTCTCTGCCAGACCTACGATGTGGACAGGCCTGAGGTAATAGGTATCTACCTTACAGGCAAGCCTGAAAGCTATGTGGGTCCACAGGACGTGGCACTTGCCATTATCGGTGCCGTATTTGAAAACGGTTATGTTAAAAACAAGGTTATGGAGTTTATCGGTGACGGTATTGAAAACCTTGGTGTTGAATACAGAAACGGTATTGATGTAATGACCACCGAAACCACCTGTCTTTCCTCCGTATGGAGAACAGATGACAAGGTTAAGGAATACTATGCTGCCCACGGCAGAGAAAATGACTACAAAAAGCTTGAGCCTGGCAGTGTTGCATACTATGACGGCATAGTATATGTAGATCTTTCCACCATCAAGCCTATGATAGCCATGCCATTCCACCCAAGCAATGTATACACCATTGACGACCTTAATGCCAACCTTGAGGATATTCTTGACGAGGTTGAGAAGAAGGCTGCCAAGCAGATAAAGGGTGAAAACATCCACTTCAGCCTCCGTGACAAAATCAAAAACGGCAGACTTTACTGTGATCAGGGTGTTATTGCAGGCTGTGCAGGCGGTACATTTGACAATATCTGCGACGCAGCAGACATTATTGAGGGTCATTCCATCGGTTCAGACGACTTTGCAATGAGCGTTTACCCATCAAGCCAGCCTACATTTATGAGCCTTGTGGAAAACGGCTCCATCTTTAAGCTGATGCAGGCAGGTGTTACTGTACGTTCTGCCTTCTGTGGTCCTTGTTTCGGTGCAGGTGATGTACCAAGCAACAACGGCTTCAGTATAAGACACTCAACACGTAACTTCCCTAACAGGGAGGGTTCAAAGCCGGGCAACGGTCAGATTGCTTCCGTTGCACTTATGGACGCACGTTCCATTGCAGCTACAGCTGTAAACAAGGGCTACCTTACCCCTGCAAATGAAATAGATGTTACCTTCTCAAAGCCTAAGTACTTCTTCAACAGGTCAGTATATGACAACAGGGTATATAACGGCTTTGGCAAGGCTGATCCTTCCGTAGAGCTTAAGCTTGGTCCTAACATTACAGACTGGCCTGAAATGAGTGCCCTTACACCTAACCTTGTATTAAAGGTAGTAAGCCTTATTACAGACCCTGTTACCACTACAGATGAACTTATACCTTCAGGTGAAACAAGCTCCTACCGTTCCAACCCATTGGGACTTGCAGAGTTTACCCTTTCAAGGAAAGATCCTGCCTATGTAGGCCGTGCCAAGGAGGTACAAAAGGCTGAAAAGGCAAGGCTTGCAGGCAAGTGCATGGGTGAGGCACTTCCTGAGCTTAAGGATATAATGCACACCATTAAGGAAAAGTTTGACGTATCCAAGGAAAATACAGGTGTAGGCAGTACCATTTATGCCGTAAAGCCCGGAGATGGTTCAGCAAGGGAACAGGCTGCAAGCTGCCAGAAGGTACTTGGAGGCTGGGCTAATATTGCCAAGGAATACGCAACCAAGAGATACCGCTCCAACCTGATTAACTGGGGTATGCTTCCATTCCTCTTTGAGGAGGACAACCTTCCATTTGAAAATGGCGACTATATCTTTATCCCTGATATTGCAAAGGCTATAAAGGATAAGGCAAGCGAGTTTGAGGCTTATGTTGTAAAGAATGGCGAAATGAAGCCATTTACACTTAAGATGGCGGCTCTTACAGATGATGAAAGACAGATAATCTTAGACGGATGTCTTATTAACTATAACAGAAATAAGAGATAATATTAAATATGACGTGGGCGGCAGTATTAAGCATTTACAGCAAAAGAAAACAGGCTTGATGCTGCCGCCTTGTTTATTAAGGAAAGGAAGTAATTTATATGTTAAAACGTGCAGTTGCAGCCACCCTTATCATAAGTGCTATGGCAATGCCTGTGACAGTAATGGCTGACAATGAAACCACCGTATACATAGCAGGAGACTCCACTGCCTGTGAATACGGCTACGATGACAATTATGCCCTGCCAAGGGGAGGCTGGGGAATGTACCTGGGTGAATTTTTAAAGGGAGCTGAGGTAGTTGACCTTGCAAAGTCAGGCAGAAGCTCCAAAAGCTTTACGGCAGAGGATGAGTACAAAGAGATATTTGACAATATAGATGAGGGGGATTATCTGCTTATCCAGTTTGGTCACAATGATGCAAAAAAATCCAGTCAGGAGGACCTTGAAAGCAGGTACACTGATCCTTCAGGTGATAAGGATACAGAGGGCAGTTTCAAACACTCCCTTTATACCAACTATATTCTTCCTGCACAGGAAAAGGGGGCAACACCTGTACTTCTTACCCCTGTATCCAGGAACAAGTTTGACGATGAGGGCAAGGTAACCGACAGCCACGGGCTATATGATGATGCCATAAGGGAGCTTGCAGGGGAGCTTGATATGCCCTATGTTGATATGACATCTGCCACCACTGACCTGTACAATCAGCTGGGTCCTTCCAAGGCAAAGGACTTCCATGCAATATTCAAGGATACTCAAAAGGGTGACGACGGCTTTGACAATACTCACTTCAACCGTATGGGTGCAAAACTTATAGCTGCTCTTACGGCCCTTCGTTTACAGGCAATGTATCCCGATACCTTAGGCACATATGTGGATAACACTGCTATAAACAACCTTACCTCCGCAACAGTAACAAGGGGTGAGTTTACAGCCATGATAACAAGACTCTTTGGTTTTGAGGCAGAGGCAAAAGACTGCTTCAGCGATGTATCTGCCGAAGACGAAAACTATTCCGCAATAGCCATTGCAAAGGCAGCAGGCATAGTGGCAGGTAACGAAAAGGGCGAATTTATGCCCGATGAACCTATTACAAACGAGGATATGGCTGTCATTACATACAGAGCATTGGTTAAGGCAGGAGCTATGACTGAAGATAAGGGGGCAAAGCCTTCAGGCTACAATGACAGCTCAGACATCAGTCCATATGCAGAGGAAGCAATGGCACAGCTTATAAACAAGAATATACTTGACACAGAGCTTATTTCAGGGAACAATACCCTTATGCCAAAGTCAGCTGCCTCCACTGACAGCGTAATGGACATAACTGCAAGGAGTTTTGAGACATATACCACCGCCCTTAACCTGACTTCCAACGGTGACATGAGTCTGGATGAGCTGGAAAAGGTGGAATAAAAACGGTAATTACTTTTTTGGTACAAAAGAAGGAGTTCTTATGGACAGATTTTTTAAACTAAAGGAAAACAACACCACCATATCAAAGGAAGCTATAGCAGGTATAACTACATTTTTTGCCATGGCATATGCCATTATCGTAACACCAAACACTCTTTCTGCCACAGGCATGGAATGGGGAGCAGTGTTCCTTGCCACAATAATATCCTCTGTAATAGGTACCCTTATAATGGGACTTGTGGCAAACGTTCCCTACGCTCAGGCTCCAGGCCTTGGTCTGTCTGCATTCTTTGTATACACTGTATGCGGTCAGATGGGCTATGAATGGCAACAGGCACTGTCAATGGTATTTATATGTGGTCTTATAAACATATTTATAACCGTAACCAGCATAAGACAGATGATAATAAAGGCAATACCCCTCAGCCTGCAAAATGCAATAGGAGGTGGTATCGGTATATACATAGCCTATGTAGGCTTTACAAATGTAGGACTTTTTAACTTTGAGTCAGGCGTCCCTGCCCTTTCAGCCATCAACACACCACAGCTGTGGGTATTTGCAATAGGTCTGCTTCTTACTATTATTCTGGCTGTTAAAAAGGTACAGGGCGGTATACTCATAGGTATAATACTTACCACCATTATAGGTATTCCCTTTGGGGTTACCCACACAGGAGACAGTGTGAACTTTGCAGAGGCTGTCAGAGCATTGCCAAGCACCTTTGGTGCAGTGTTTACAAGCAAGGGTATTCCTGCCCTTTTCTCTGACCCCTCAAAGCTGGCCCTTGTAATAGTTACCATTTTCTCCTTCAGCCTTTCCGATACCTTTGACACAATAGGTACTTTCATAGGTACAGGAAGGAAAACAGGCATATTTACCCAGGCAGATATTGACAGTATAGGTAAAGGCAAGGGATTTTCAACCAAAATGGAAAAGGCACTCTTTGCCGATGCCACCGCCACATCAATAGGTGCCATCTTCGGTACATCAAACACAACCACCTTTGTTGAAAGTGCGGCAGGTATCGGTGCAGGGGGTAGAACCGGTCTTACCTCGGTGGTAACAGCCATATGCTTTATACTCAGTGCCTTTATGGCAGCATTTATCAGTGCCATACCATATGCCGCAACAGCACCTACCCTTGTGGTAGTTGGTTGTATGATGCTTTCCTCCTTTAAGGATATTAACTGGGAGGAACTGTCAGAGGCAATCCCGGCTTTCTTTGCAGGTATTTTCATGGCATTGTCCTTCAGTATATCCTACGGTATTGCCATGTCCTTTATTACCTATAGCCTGATTATGATAATCAAGGGCAAGGCAAAGGACATAAAGCCCATTATTATAGTTATGACGGCACTGTTTATAATTAACTTTGTACTGCTTGCCATAGTCTGAATAAAAAAATATAAAGCCACCTCTGATGTATTTCAGTGGTGGCTTTTGATTTATCTCCATTGTGCTTTTCAGTACATGATGATATAATCCTACTAAAAGATAAACAGGGGGCTGAAATTGGATTATGGACTATATAATACGAAAAATGAAAGAGGAAGAATACTCTCTGCTAAGTAACTTTTTATATGAAGCAATTTATATCCCGGATGGTATTGAACCACCACCTAAATCAGTGATTTTTTTGCCGGAATTACAGGAATATATATATGATTTCGGAAAGAGAAAACGCGACAAAGCTTTAGTTGCAGAGTTAAATGGATATGTTGTAGGAGCTATCTGGGTACGAATAATGAATGATTATGGACACGTTGATAACAACACTCCTTCTCTTGCAATGTCAGTATGTAAGGAATACCGTGGTTTGGGGATTGGAACATCACTATTGAAGCAGTTATTATCTGAATTAAAATCAAGTGGCTGCTCCAGGGTATCCCTTTCCGTCCAGAAAGCCAATTATGCAGTAAGAATGTACAAAAAAGCAGGATTTAATATTATTGATGAAAATAGCGAAGAATTCATTATGGTTGCTGATCTCTGATGGTAAACCATAATTTACATACAAAAGCACAATAATAGCCCAGAACCCTTTGAATTTTGGCAAATATATATCTTGTTAGCACTCATTTAAGGTGAGTGCTAAATTTTTCTTGACTTTTTCAGTTATGGATATATAATTATATTAGAGAGTATTTCAGAAAATGTTTTTAAGGAGATGCGGTTTATGGAAAAAGGAAATTTATCTATAACAAGTGAAAATATGCTGCCTATTATTAAAAAGTGGCTTTATTCCGACTCTGATATATTTATTCGTGAGCTTGTAAGTAACGGTTGTGATGCCATCAGCAAGTTCAAAAAGCTTGTACAAATGGGTGAGGCAACTGCCTCTGAAGATGAAAAATACAGGGTTGACGTAACAGTTGACAAGGACGCCTCTACCATCACCGTTTCCGATAACGGTATCGGTATGACAGAAGAGGAAATAAAGGAATACATCACCAACATTGCCTTTTCCGGTGCAAGTGACTTTGTGGAAAAGTATAAGGACAAGATGGGTGATGCAAATGATATAATAGGTCACTTCGGACTTGGTTTCTACTCTGCCTTTATGGTTGCTGACAAGGTACAGATAGACTCCCTTAGCTATAAGGAGGGAGCAAAGGCTGCCCGCTGGATATGCGAAGGTGGCGTTGAATATGAAATAGGTGAGGAAAGTGACAGAAGTACAAGGGGTACTACCATCACCCTTTACATAGGTGAGGACGGCAAAGACTTCCTTGACGGCTGGAAGTTAAGGGAAGCCCTTGTCAAGTACTGCTACTTTATGCCTACGGAGATATACTTTACAGACCTTGTACAGGAAAGAAAGGACGCAGAGGAAGCTGAAAAGCACGCAGCAGAGCATCCTGATGAGCCCGTTGAGCCTAAGAAGGAGCAGGCAATCAACGATACAGAACCATTATGGCTTAAAAAGCCCTCTGAATGCAGTGATGAAGACTACAAAAAGTTTTATCATAC
>CASFCZ010000098.1 GCA_949293325.1 uncultured Eubacteriales bacterium
GCTGACCCTGAGCACCGCCCATGTTGCCCATATTTGCTGCATTTCCACCTGCCTGCTGATACATCTTAGCACCGATCTCCTGCATCTTTGTACTGAAGGTTTCACAAGCTGTCTTAAGTGTTGAAACATCAGCTTCACTCATGCTTTCAGGAGTCTTGCCTTCACTTAAAGTCTTAAGGTTTGAAATCTCACTTTCAAGGGTAGCCTTATCCTCTGCTGAGATCTTATCACCCATATCCTTAATAAGCTTTTCTGTCTGGAAGATAAGGTTTTCTGCCTCATTTTTAACATCAACAGCTTCCTTACGCTTCTTATCCTGCTCAGCATACTGCTCTGCTTCCTTTACAGCCCTTTCGATTTCCTCATCGCTGAGGTTAGTGCTGGAAGTAATTGTAATATTCTGTTCCTTACCTGTACCAAGATCCTTTGCACTTACCTTTGTGATACCGTTAGCATCAATATCAAAGGTAACCTCAATCTGTGGGATACCTCTTGGAGCAGGAGCAATACCGTCAAGTCTGAACTGACCTAAGCTCTTATTATCCCTTGCAAGAGGTCTTTCACCCTGAACTACATTTATATCAACTGCTGTCTGGTTATCTGCATAGGTTGAGAATATCTGCTTCTTGTTTACAGGAATAGTGGTATTTCTTGGAATAAGTACTGTAGAAACACCGCCTGCTGTTTCAATACCAAGTGAAAGAGGTGTAACATCCAGAAGCATAATATCGCCTGCACCTGCATCACCGGCAATTTTACCGCCCTGAATAGATGCACCAAGTGCAACACACTCATCAGGATTAATTCCCTTGAAAGGATCCTTACCTGTAATCTTTGCAACTTCCTCCTGAACAGCAGGTATTCTGGTTGAACCACCTACAAGAAGTACCTTGTCAAGGTCTGCTGCCGTAAGATCAGCATCCTTAAGGGCATTCTGTACAGGTACGATAGTTGCACTTACAAGGTCTGCTGTAAGCTCATTGAACTTAGCCCTTGAAAGAGTTTCATCAAGATGCTTAGGACCATCCTGATTCATTGTAATATATGGAAGGTTGATATTTGAAGTAGTAGCTGATGAAAGCTCCTTCTTAGCCTTCTCTGCTGCTTCCTTAAGACGCTGCATAGCCATCTTATCATTTCTTAAGTCAATACCTTCCTTAGCCTTGAACTGATCTACAAGGTAATCAATTATTCTTTGGTCAAAGTCATCGCCACCAAGGTGATTGTTACCGCTTGTAGCAAGTACCTCAATAACGCCGTCACCGATATCTATAATGGAAACATCGAAGGTACCACCACCAAGGTCGTATACCATTATTTTCTGTTCCTTTTCATTATCAAGTCCATAAGCAAGTGCAGCTGCTGTAGGCTCGTTGATAATTCTCTTAACATCAAGACCTGCAATCTTACCTGCATCCTTTGTAGCCTGTCTCTGGGAGTCTGTAAAGTAAGCAGGTACGGTAATAACAGCTTCTGTTACACTCTCACCGAGATAACTCTCTGCATCCTTCTTAAGCTTCTGAAGGATCATAGCGGATATTTCCTGTGGAGAGTACTTTTTATCCCCATAGGTAAACTTATAATCTTCACCCATGTGTCTCTTAATAGAAATAACTGTACCGTCAACATTTGTTACAGCCTGCCTCTTTGCTGTTTCACCCACAAGCCTTTCACCGCTCTTGGTAAATGCAACAATAGAAGGGGTTGTTCTTTCACCCTCAGAGTTAGTGATAACAACCGGCTGACCGCCCTCCATAACTGCAACGCATGAATTAGTAGTACCTAAGTCAATACCTATAATTTTTCCCATTTTGTATTCCTCCTAAAAATCTGCATTCTATATAATAAATTAATTTGCTACCTTGACCATACTGTGTCTGATAACCTTGTCGCCAAGCTTATATCCCTTCTGGAATACCTCAACAATAACATTATCATCGCAGCTTTCATCATCCACATGCATTACTGCATTATGGTAGTTAGGATCAAAGGGTTCACCCTCAGCAGGTATCTCCTCTACTCCAAGCTCTGTAAGTATATCCCTTAACTGCTTAAGTATCATGGCAACACCTGTATAAAGTGAATTTTCTGTATCTGTAGCAGAACTTACTGCCCTTTCAAAATTATCAACAACAGGCAAAAGCTTTTCTACAGTATCCCTTACACCATTTGAATACATGGCAGTCTTTTCAGCTGTGGTACGCTTTCTGTAATTATCAAACTCTGCCACCTGTCTGAGGTATTTATCAAAGTTTTCCTTTGCCTTTTCCTCAGCTTCCTTAAGCTTAAGCTCAAGTTCATTGTGGACATTTTCCGCCTCCGGGGTAACATCCTCCGGTGTTTCCTGTGGCATTGCCTGTTCCTTCTTTACTTCATCTTCCATTTTTTATCCTCCGTTATCCTCATTTTCAGAAGCCTTTATTACATTATTAATACTTTTAACTATAGCATTAAGCAAGGACACCGTCTGGCTGTAATTCATCCTCGTAGGGCCTATAACACCTATTGTACCGTAGGTATTGTTGCCATATCGGTAATTAGCCCTTACAACACTGCAATCCTTAAGTTCCTTCATTGTATTTTCTCCGCCTATAACTATCTGTATTTTTCCCGGCGTCCCGGAAGGATTCTGTCCAAGGAGAGTAATAAGCATTTCTTTTTCCTCAAAAGCCTGGAAAAAGTTCCTTGCTTTACCTACATCACTAAACTCAGGAAAATCAAGTATATTATTAACACCACTTGCATAGTACTGAACATCTTCTTCTTCTTCAACGGTATGTTTTACCGCTTCAGCTATATCCGCCGCAAGCTCCTTGTATCCACCAAACTTTTCAACAACAGCCTCAAGGCTCTTTTCATCCAGTGCAGCTATATCACATTGTTTAAGTAACATATTAAACATAGCTGATATACGGTTAAGCTCATCCATATCAGGTGCAAGACGGCAGTTTAAAATATGGTTTTTAATAACCTTGTTATCTGTAACAACTACACAAACCACCGAACGCTCATCTACAGGTACAAGCTGAATGTGTTTAACCTTTACTTCCCGACCCTTAGGCTCTGTAACAATGGTAGTATATTTAGTAAGCATGGACAGCACCTTTGCTGTCTGCTTCATAAGATAATCTATATGATTTACATTTTGATTAACAAGTTCCTTAAGAGCCTTTGTTTCCGCGCCTGTCAGTTCTCTCGAGTGCATAAGATGATCCACGTAAAGCCTGTATCCCTTATCAGATGGCACACGTCCCGCTGATGTATGGGGCTGTACTATAAGTCCCAGCTCCTCAAGATCACTCATTTCATTTCTTATGGTAGCTGAGGAAATACCAAGATCATATTTTTTGGCAATAGTACGTGAACCTATAGGTTCAGCTGTAGCCACATAATCATTGATAATTGCCTCAAGTATCTTTATTTTTCTGTCATTTAAAATCATACAATCACATCCTTATATAAAACCGATATGAGTGATATCTGACTTGTTAGCACTCATCTCTTGTGAGTGCTAACTCTTTACTAATAAAATATCACTTAGCAGGTAATTTGTCAAGTGATATTTGCAAATTTTTTTTATTTATATTAATATAGAAGAAATCCAGATTAAAAAAATGGGATCCGTATCTGAATAAACAGAATGGGATCCCTTTTTTGTTTATGTAAAATTATATAATATTACTTTGCAGGTGAAACGCTCTGATCTTTCAGTACAACATCATGAGCACCGCCTTCAACGATACTTGTAGCAGATACAAGGGTAATCCTTGCCTTCTCCTGAAGTTCAGGAATAGTAAGAGCACCACAGTTACACATAGTTGACTTAATCTTTGCAAGAGTAACTGCAAGATTATCATGAAGGTAACCTGCGTAAGGAACATAAGAGTCAACACCCTCCTCAAAGGAAAGCTTCTGAGCTCCTCCCAGGTCATATCTCTGCCAGTTTCTTGCCCTTGCTGAGCCTTCACCCCAGTATTCCTTCATATAATTACCATTTACAATAACTTTATTTGTAGGGCTTTCCTCAAAACGGGAGAAATACCTTCCAAGCATACAGAAATCACATCCCATAGCAAGTGCAAGGGTAATATGATAATCATGTACAATACCACCATCGGAACAGATAGGAATATATATACCTGTTTCCTTAAAGTACTCATCCCTTGCCTTAGCAACTTCAATAACTGCTGTTGCCTGACCTCTACCGATACCCTTTGTTTCTCTTGTAATACAGATAGAGCCGCCGCCGATACCTATCTTAACAAAGTCAGCACCTGCCTCAGCAAGGAAACGGAAACCATCCTTATCAACTACATTACCTGCACCTACCTTAACTGTATCGCCATAATGCTCCCTGATCCAGTCAATGGTAAGCTTCTGCCACTCTGTAAAGCCCTCTGAGGAGTCTATACAAAGTATATCTGCACCTGCCTCAACAAGAGCAGGCACTCTTTCAGCATAATCTCTTGTATTGATACCTGCGCCAACGATATATCTCTTATGGCTGTCAAGCAGCTCAATAGGGTTGCCCTTGTGGCTGTCATAGTCCTTTCTGAATACAAATGACTTAAGATGCATATCATCATCAACTATAGGCAGAGCATTAAGCTTATTATCCCATATAATATTATTAGCTTCCTTAAGGCTTGTGCCCTCCTTGGCATAGATAACATTTTCAATAGGAGTCATAAACTCTGATACCTTGGTATCCCTTTCCATACGGCTGATACGATAGTCCCTGCTTGTAACGATACCTATAAGTTTACCATCACTTGTACCATCATCAGTAACAGCTACAGTTGAATGACCTGTCTTTTCCTTTAAGTTAAGTATATCCTGTAATGTATCATCAGGCTTGATATTAGAGTCACTTGTAACAAAGCCTGCCTTATAGCTTTTTACTTTCCTTACCATATTAGCCTGCTGCTCAATAGTCTGTGAACCATATATAAAGGAAATACCGCCTTCCTTTGCAAGGGCAATAGCCATATTATCATCACTTACAGACTGCATGATAGCCGATACAAGGGGGATATTCATAGTAAGAGGGCAGTCCTCCTGACCCTTTTTATACTTAACCACAGGTGTTACAAGGCTTGCATTAGCAGGTGTACACTGTGAGGAAGAATAACCGGGAACTAAAAGATACTCACTGAAAGTATGTGAAGGTTCTTCAAAATAAAATGCCATTGTAAAATACTCCTTATCTCAAGTTTTTTAACGTAATCATCCCAAAGATACAAATCCCATAAAAAACGATAGCAGAATATAATTATTTCATTGAATCAACAGAGCCAAGAACATTTTTGATCTTATACTCAACAAGCTCCTGAATCATATCCCTTGCAACACCAAGGTATCCTCTTGGATCAAAAGCCTCAGGCTTTTCTACCAAAGACTTTCTGATGCCTGCTGTCATTGCAAGTCTTATATCTGTATCCATATTGATCTTGCATACAGCCATACCTGATGCCTTCCTGAGCATATCAATAGGAATACCGCTTGCGCCCTTAAGCTCTCCGCCGTACTTGTTGCAAAGTTCAATAACGGCAGGATCAACACTTGATGCACCGTGAAGAACTATAGGATACTGTTTAAATCCTGCTTCTTCAAGCTTATTTGTAATAAGTTCAAGTCTGTCAAAATCCAGCTTAGGCTCACCCTTAAACTTGTATGCACCGTGGCTTGTGCCTATTGCAATGGCAAGGGAATCAACACCTGTCCTTGTAACAAAGTCAACTGCCTGATCAGGGTCAGTATATGTGGCGTTTGCAGCCGATACATTTACCTCATCCTCAACACCTGCAAGCTTGCCAAGCTCTGCCTCAACAACCACTCCGTGGGCATGGGCATACTCAACAACTTCCTTGGTCTTAGAAACATTCTCCTCATATTCAAAATGAGAGCCATCAAACATAACGGAAGTAAATCCGTTTTCTACGCAAAGCTTAACGGTATCAAGGTCAGGACCATGATCAAGATGGAGTGCAACGTCAATACCCGTTTCATCAACAGCAGCCTTTACCATACCCAGGAGATATTTTGGACCTGCATACTTAAGAGCACTTCTTGATACCTGAAGGATACAAGCGGAATTCTGAGCAGCGGCGCCCCTTGTTACGCCCTGGATGATTTCCATATTGTTAATATTAAAAGCGCCTATTGCATACTTGCCTTCGTAGGCCTTTTTAAACATATCTGTGCTTGTTACCAATGCCATATTATATTCCTCCTTTAAATTTAATTTATATTAAGTCCATTATACAGCATATCCGGGATTTTTACAAGAGAATAAAAAGCAAAAATTACCGTTACGAAAAAATTCATACTATGTAATATTTTTCTTTACATAAACCCTTGAAAAATGTAAAACAATATAGTATAATCATTTCAGAAAAAGAAAAATTCCTGGAATGTACGCGAACCCATTATTTTGAACCTACATTATTCATAAGGGATTCTCATATGCAAAACATATGTCAGGCCTCAAGATAATTCCCTTTGGGCGGAGGAAGGCAGATTGTTAGCTGCGGAAACCCACCTAGCTAAGCTAGGTGTCAATTTATGGGAACGGCATTTCGGGGTTTTCTTTTTTTTATGCAATTAAAAAGGCACAAAATCCATTAAAGCAATGGCTTTGTACCTTTCGGTTAAGTATAGGAATTCAGTTTGCAGCCTCTGAAGTACCTGACTGAGCCCTTAAAGGAGATATCCTTATCCTGTCAGCTTCAACTCCTGTTTTACGCTTGACTATATCTTCAATCTGAGCAATTTCCGTGTCGGTAAGCTGCGTCTTATCCACAACCACATCAACCGTTTCATCATCTATCCTTACATATACCTCATTAAAGCCCTTTGCCTCTATCATTGCCTCGGCAGCTGTTTCCTTTTCGATACGTTTTTGTATCTCTATCATCTGATCTGCCGCCTCGCTTTTCTTTTGACTGTCCAGCTTGTCATTATTTATCATTTCATTTAACAGATCCTTTTGTTTTGCCCTTGACTGTTCCCTTTCAAGCTTAGCCTGTATAAAGTATGAGGACTCATCCCCTGCACTTACAAATACAGCTGTGCCGGCATCATCACTGCTTACGGAAGCTGTATCACTATCGGCAGCATCTGCACTTTCCAACCCTTCATCCTCTACTGATGCACTGTCTGCTGTAGTTGTTTCGGTAACCTGTGCTATCTCTATGTTTTCATCCTGCTGCATAACCTCTGCCGTATCCTCCGGCAACACACCTGCAACAGAATCACCGTCAACAAGCATAACATCAGCTGTTTCTATACCACCCTGGTCCATGTAATTAAGATAGCCTGCCGCGGCAATCATAACCACCAGAGCAGTTATGACCACCTGATTTTTTTTGAAAATAAACATTATTTAACCCTCCGTTTTCATTTTTAATACTTCTATTTTATGTGGTTCTACACCAAGCAATGCCTCTGTTGCCCTTATCAAAGCATTTTTTACCTCGACATTTTCTGCTCCCTCTGCCACTATCAGTACACCCTCTATTTCCGGTGAACCTTCAGAGAGAACAAGGGGTTGATCTTCACCATTAAGTACTATATTATTTTCCTGCCTGTACCCTGATGCACTATCCTCCTTACTTTCCTCCTTTGATACATTTTCTGCCAGTACAAGACTGCCTTTATTTTTATATGTAATCATCAGTTTTACCTTTCCTGCCCCCTCCGTTAAGCTTAGTAGCTCCTCAAGTCGTTTTTCCGTATCATCTGTGTTCTTTACCGTATTTTCAACGGGCTTTTCCTCCTCCTTTTCAGGCAAAAGCTGTGTATTGCCCGAAAAAAGCATAAGCATTACCCCTGCAGCTACCATAAGATATAATACGGCAGCTATGTTTTTGTTGGTAAACAATTTATTGATTTGCTTCATTATATTCACCTGCACCGCTATTTATTACCCTTACCCTTGTACTATCTATACCGCAAAGGGATGCTGCCCTTTGGGCATCACTATTATCCCTTGAATATACTTCTATATTATCTATGTAAACTCCGTCAGCACCGTTTTTTGCATTAACCACTATCCTCTCTGCACCAAGTTCTGTTTCAAGCATATCCTCACAGGCAGTTTCAAAGCTGTCTATTATCATATCTACACTATCCTGTCCATATTGCTGTATTTCATTGTCTGCCGTATAGGTATTGAGTTTTATACCCTTTTCCACCCATTGGGCAGCATCAGAGTTAAACACCGCATTTACAGGCTTAAGTATTACAAGCATAAGCATAATGCCTGTTATAAAACTTAACACACCCTTGAAACGTCCTTCAGGCATAATAATAGAGCAAACGGAAATAAACACCATAAATATTGCAAGACTTTTTACATAGCCTGCCACCATTTCCATTACAGTCGTCACCTCCCTACCCCAGGCTGCCAAGCATAACTACTACAGCAGTTATAAAAGTTATAACCAATGTAAAATATGCTCCAATCAGCAGTTTGATACCCTCAGCGGTAACATCTATCATTTCCGTTATTTTCTTGTTGCCCATTGGCTCCGTCAGAGCAGCAGTAAGCTTATACAACAACATAACGGCACACAGTTTAATAAGCCTTCCTGCCGCACCAAGGGATATTATTATTATCAGGGCTACTGCTGCACCCCCCTTAAGGGCTCCCACAAAGGCAAGAACCGTATCAATACTGTTCTCAAACAAATCTCCCACCACAGGTACAGCCCCTATAGCCAGCTTAACTCCTTTGCCTGCTGTTGATGTAATGGCACCTCCTACCAATCTACCCAGGGCAAGACAAGCTGCAAATATAAAAGCACATATCTTTAGCTCCCACATTGCAAGGAATGCAAAGAGATCAGCAAGTCTGCCTGTCATTCCTCTGTCCCAGAGACAGTTAATGACACCAAGCATAACGGCAAAGATAAACTGAGGTACAATAAGAGTGCCTATAAGACTGTTTACGATTCCCGCTGCAAAGCCCAACACTACAGAAAAGCCCGCTGCGGCTGTTCCGTTACCGCCTATGCTTACAAGGGAAAGAATAAGTGGCGTAGAGGCACTTAAAAGCTCAACACTTTCCGCGGCACCCTCTGTCAGAACATCGGCACAAATCTTATATCCCGTTACAAGCATTCCTGCCACTGCGGTAAATGCAGCAAAATATGCCGTCTGAACAACCCCTCTGTCTGCAAATCCCTCCATGGCAGTGGCAATAAGCCCATTTAAGATACATATAAGCAATATACTCCTTACAAAAGAGGAATTACTTTTCAGCTCATTAAAGAACACATCCGTTAAACCCTTCCATAGGTCAACATCTCCGTCGCCATCTATAATATTGCCTATCAACCCTTTCAGATCAATATCATAATTGTCCCTAGCAAAGTCCTCTATTTCTCCCAGTTCTGTTTCCTCAAGGTTTCCTCCGATCTTTATTTGTGGCTGGGCATATACGCTTGTACAAAAAAATAATATCAAAAGAGGCAAAACAAGCCACCTCATTAACTCAACCCCCATCTATGTAAACATAGTGTTTATCCTATCCACAAGACCTGCCACTATTGGTAAACCGTAAAATACAATGAATACCTTACCTGCCAGTACAGCCTTTGAGGCAAGGGAAGACTCCCCTGCATCAATACACAGATCTGCTGCAAACTGAGCAACATAAGCTATGCCGATTATTCTGAAAAGTATTGATACATAGCCTGTTTCCCCTGTCAATGTACCTATGTCTTCAACAAGTGATATTATACTTTTAAGCTGTGGTACGAGGGAAAGAATAACAAGCACACCTGCAGCAAGGGTAAGCACAAGGGCCAGAGCAGGGGAATATTTTTTTACCAATATTCCCATTACAGACACAGTTATGAGAACCGCCGAGAGCTGAAGTATACCCATAATCTCACCCCTTAAAGATTAAACATAGTCTGTACTGTATCAAATAAGGTACTTATGTATTCAATAACCCAGAAAAGCACCACCACAAGTCCCGCAAGTGTGGTCAGCATTGCCTGCTCCTCCCTGCCTGCCCTTACCAGCACCTGATTAAGCACAGCTATCAATATTCCTACTGCCGCTATCCTGAAAACAATATCTATATCCATATTTCCACCCCATTAAAACAATAAGATAACTGCAAATATACCAATTAATGCCCCGCCGCTTCTATATAGCCTGAGATTTTTACTGCTTAACTGAACAAGCTCCTCATCCTTTGAATCAATATAACTTACAAGGGCCATAATAGCAGAAAGCTGAAGATCTATATCCTCTGCACCAAGACCCTTGCCAAGGGCAGATATAGCCTCCTTGTCCCCATCGGTGAGATGTGTATCCTTTACCGACTCAACACAGCTTTGCCACAATCCCTGTATATCCTCTGTATCACGGCGTCTGATGCTGTCAGCAAAGGAAATAAATATCCGGGAAATACCTCCTTCGCAATTTTGGGCAGCACGGCGGCACATAGGTGCAAGATGGGTATGACCAAACTTCGTTTCTGAATGCATTATCATAAGTGCTCCCTTAAGCCCCGCCAGCTCACGGCGGCGAAGCTCCGGCTCCATTCCATAAAATATTCCCAGACCTGTACCGCTTATAATAAGCAATACTGCCCCAACAAGCTTTATAAACATATTTCATTCAGCTCCTCATCAAAAAATCCTTCAACGGTACCTGCACCCTTTGAACAACCCAAAAGAATATATCGCTTGAACAGCCTGTCCTTTATAAGCTCATTTATGCCCTTACGTTTTATCAGCTCGTGGACACTTGCCGCATGGATTGTACACAGCAGTCCCACCCCCGAGTTGACTATTTCACGTATACACTTCAATTCCTCGGGCATGCCTATTTCATCTGCCGCTATTACCCTCGGTCCCATACTCCTTAATAACATATACATTCCTTCTGTTTTGGGGCAGGCATCCAATACATCTGTACGTGACCCTAAATCGGTCTGGATTATCCCCATATATGTACCTGCTATTTCGCTCCGTTCATCCACTACACCTACACTAAGACCTCCATTACTTATCTGTCGTATAATATCCCTCAGCAGGGTTGTCTTTCCACAGGCAGGGGGAGAAATAATTAAAGTACTTAAAAATATGTCATCCTTTAAGATCCCTCCTATTATCCTGTCAGCACACCCCTTTATCTCCCTGCTTATCCTTATATTGAGAGAAGATATGCCCTTAATTGTAGTTATTCCACCACTGTCACAGACAGCGGTACCGCAAATACCTACCCGATAGCCTCCCGGAAGGGTAAGATAACCCTTTCTTATTTCTTCATTAAAGGCATAAACTGAATAATTGCTCATTTTTTTTACCGTAATTTCAATATCCTCAGACTTAGGCACAAAATCAGCTGAAGGTACAAATTCTAATTTACCACAGCGGATGTAAACAGGCTGTCCCACTCTGAGTCGTATTTCCTCGGCAGATGAAAGAATATCATCGTTAAATCCCCGAAAACATTCGGCAATATTTTTTGAAGTATATTCATCTATCAGTTTCTTAAGTTGCATAATAAGTTCCTCCTTCGTGATATAAAAAGTATATGCCTGCTTGTCCCCCAATATGACTGACAGACAATAAAAAAACA
>CASFCZ010000099.1 GCA_949293325.1 uncultured Eubacteriales bacterium
CATATTTTCAAGACTATCATTCATTTGACTTAGGGCTTCCGTTAATTCCGCTATATTGCCGTTTTTAAGCATTTCCCCAAGTTCCTGCGTAGCAGGGTTAGACCTGAGGCTTTCGCTTAATGCCATTAACTGGGGATTTTCACTTTCATCAGCAAGCTTTTTCAATTTCCCCTGTGTATCCATAAGCTTTGAAAGTGCATCTTTGCCGTCATCAACCTTTGACAGCTCCTTCTTAAGTTCTTTAAGCTGTGCAGATACCTCTCTTTTCTGGGTTTCAGTAAGTGCTGACTCCTCAACTTCCTGCTGCATATTTTCCACGGCGGCGTCCAGTCTTTGATGGAGCTGATCCTGTCTTTCCATTGCCTCACTTGGTTTTATTGGTAAAACAAGTGCCAGTATAAAAACTGCCAAAGCCACAGCAAATGTATATATATTCCTTTTATGGGGAATAACTGAATAACCTTTGCCAAAATTACTATCCCCTGAGCATTTCAAGGCATCCTCAACTGCCAGCCTTTCCATGGGTAGTTGAGTATCCCTTAAAAGAGCCTCATAGGCGGTAACAAACCTTTCCTTATAACCCATGCTGTCGGCAGTATAAACCGTAAAACTGTCAGATGGTCTAAGAAAGATACCCGTTAACACTGCCACCGACAGACATCCAATGGAGATAAGCCACAACCTGTCTGTCATACCGTAGACATACACTAGTTTAGACATCAAAATAACAATGGCATTTGCCCCTGCAGCCACTGTCATAGCAAGCAAGAATACAGTCAGAAAAAATTTTATATGTATTTTTAACCTTAGTCTTTTAAGACCCTTTAAAAACATCTTCATATAAACACCAACTCAGCCAATTTATTTTTTATGTTTCTTCTTTTTTACCGGTAAAATGTTTCTTGCAGCCATTTTAAGGAAAAGATATGATAAAGCTACATATATCAGTGCAATAATATGCCAGACCTGTAAAAATCCAAAGGAAAAGTCCGTATCCATCATTTCATTAATAATATTCCACACATTCTGTGAACCCATCTGGGAATCCACTATGGAAACAAAACAGATAAAAGGATTGGTTGAGCATATTAACATACACAGTGCACCTACCACCCTGTTCCATGAATCGGACACTATACCACTCACAAGAAGGCTGTTATATATGGCGGCTATAATTGCTGTAGCAATACCCGTACCTAAGGTGATACCTATAATAAACAGATTGGAAACAGCAGTTGCCGCTGCAGTCTTTTTAACAACAGTTGAGAAAAAAACTGCTATACTGCCCACAAAGCAGGAGTATATAAGTAAAAATACCGTATTTAAAATAAAACCTAATATTGATACTCCTCCATAGTAGAATATAATTGCATAAATAGGCATAGACGCAACTATAATAATCGCAACCAGCAGAAGTGAGCTCATAAGCTTACCCGTTACAATATCCCAACCTGACATTTTTGTTACAAGCAAAAAGTCAAGGGTCTGTCTTTCACGCTCACCGCTTATGGAGCTGCTTGTAACAGCAGGTATGATGAAAGTAAGTGTAAGCATCTGAAAACCCAGCATTACAAGATATGCTGTTATTATATATTCAGGGTTAAAGCCATTATAGTTATCCATATTAATCATCTTAAGTATCAGATTGGTAATACCAAGCAGCACAAAGAGATATATAAAAAGGCCTACGTATACCTTAACATTTCTGAACAGTACTCTCATATCCTTTCTGAATACGGGATTAAGCATTATTCTCACCTCCTGTAAGTTTCATAAAGATGTCCTCTAGATTGCCCTCACGCTCTGTAAAGGAAATAACGGGAACTGAAGCGGATACAAGCTTTGCCAGTACCTCTGAAAGCATCTCATCAGTGCCGTTATAGGCAAATGCCACATCAAAGGTATTTTCCTTTATATCCTTCACCTCTGGAATCTGTTCAAGAATTCTGACGGCAGCCTCAGTGTCACCAAGAAGTCTTACATCAATCATTCTCTCCTTGGAAATATGCCTCATTATTTCGTTTACAGAGCCGCTGTCTATAAGCTTGCCTCTGTTGATTATACCTATCTCCGTACACATCTCCGCAAGTTCAGGAAGAATATGAGAGCTGATAATGATGGTCTTATCAAGGGTACTGAGTTGCTTAAGAACCTCCTTCATCTCTATTCTTGCGCGTGGGTCAAGACCTGATGCAGGCTCATCCAGTATAAGTATTTCAGGATCATGTATAAGGCTTCGTGCCAGGCAAAGTCTTTGTTTCATACCACGTGAAAGGCTGTCCACATAGGCATTACGCTTATCTGAAAGATCCACAAGTTCCAGAAGATCATCAATTATACTCTTTCTTTTATCATAGGGAATATAGTATGTGCCTGCATAGAAGTCCATATATTCGTCCACACGCAGATCATTATACACACCAAAAAAGTCAGGCATATATCCTATCTTATCCTTTAATGCCTCCATGTCCTCACATATATCAATATCATCTATATATACACTTCCTCCGTCGGCACCAAGAAGACCCGCCATTATTTTCATAGTGGTGGTTTTACCTGCTCCGTTAGGTCCCACAAAGCCATAAATACTACCTTTACTGACCTCCATGTCCAGGTGATCCACAGCCGTAAACTTACCGTATCTTTTAACAAGTCCCTCAATCTTAAGCATTAAACCACCTCCCTAGTCAATAAAGCTGATTTCAGGTAAATCACTGCAATCATTCATAAAACCGTATGCCTTAATATGTATCCTGTTATCTGTACCGACATAACCATCTGATGGACTATACACCGTATCAAAGGACATATTGTCCCAGCGGTTATTCAACATATTATAAATTAATATTTCCTCAGCATCCGTATTCCAGCTTACAGTAAAATCTGAGAGATAGGATATGGGAAAGCTGAGCTCTGTGTAATCGGTAAAGTCATTTATATACAGTTTACCCCCATATATCTGAGCAGTATTTTCCGTTTCCACCGTAGGTAAATATGCCGACAGCTGAGATATATCCACAGTATCAAGGTTTACCCTTATTTCGTCCCTGTAAAGATTAATTGGGGAGGTTTCCGAAAGCCTGTCGTTTACCTTCAGATCCGAACCATAAATAGGTGATTCCGAAAAGCCCAATATGCCAACGGTTATATACTCCTGATAGTCAACGTCTCCGGTATTGTAAGAATATGAAATAACTCCCTCAAAAATATCCTGTTCAAGCTCCAGCTTATATGAATTATCAAGATCATTATTCCTGTCATTGCTTTCAGGCTTAAGAATATTGGAATATCCGTCATAGCCCAGTTCATAAAGTTCAAGGGGAGCAATCTCCAATGGGTCAAGACTAACGGAGCCCCCATCTTCAAGCTCACCTATATTTTTAGCATATACAACACCTCTGCCGGGGACTTCAACAGTTATTACAGCCTCACTGAAGCTTTCACCTGTATTGTTTTTAATCTCACCTGTAAGCCCCATATTATCATTAAGGGCAACATCGCCTTCAAAACCTCCTGATACATTGTAATCATTCTCCAATATAAGGTATGTATTATCCCACTTTGTTTTATTCTTTTCCTCAATTATAAGTCCGTCACTGCCTGAGATAATAGTTGCCGCCACATCATCGGACGCCTTGTCGGAATAGACACCATATGTATTATATGAATTGAAGCTGTAATCACTTACACTGATTAACCGTGGACTTCCTCCAGGCTCTATATCAATACTACCCTTATATGGTGCAATAACATTAATAAAGCTTTTAAGTGTAACATTGTCACTGTAGGTACTCCTAAGATCAATATAATTAATTACACTTGCAATAGGCTTTTTATAAACGGTATTAAAACTCATAAAATAAATAAGAACGCTGAGAATAATCGCCGTTACAGGAATAATCTTTACTGCATCTTCCCTGCGATCCTTCTTTTTAAGTATGAAATACAGTACCAATATAAAAGCTATATAAAAATACAGAATAACCATAATTACCTGTATGGTCATATCGGATAAATTAGGCAGTCTGTCTGTATAACCTATCAGATTTGTTTCGATATTTTCTCCATAGCTTTTATTTTCAAAGCTGATATTAAACAATGCAGTAAGCACGGAGCTGATGTCCTGATTATTGCTTACAGACTTGCTGTCGGAAAAATTAACATTGGCAGTTACAATGTATCCTCTGCCCATTCTGTATACAGCACATGTATTTGCTACCTGCTGTGAATAAAAGCCAATGGAAGCATCATATAAACTTGAAACATATTCACCTGAAAGAGGCTTTATTTCATCAAGACCAAGTCTTTCAACAGAACCAATTCTGCTTTGGCTACCTATAATAAGGGTACCACCCATATTTATCGCATCAATTATTTCCCTTAACTGCATGTCACTTAGGGCAGCAAAGTCAAAGTCATTTACAATATATGTATCCACTGCACCAAAGTCAGCATAGTCCTCCAGACCAACCACCTGGGAAAGATCCACTATATCCCCGGAAGCCCCATAGTATGAAGGATTGAGATATGTAAGCATATCTGCTGAATCCGAAAGTATACCTGCCCAGCAATCCATATCAGAGTCCACATTTAAATTAAATTCCTGGGAGGCAACCACCTTTCCATCCTCTGTAAGTTGCAGATCAACATTTCTCTGAATATATTTAATAGGTACACTAAGTACCGTCTGTGTTGTACCTCCAAAAACAATATCTACTTCACCTGCATATCGATTATATTTAAGGCTGTTACCAAAGGAAGCGGTATCGACCCCCACTAAGGCAGAAACCTGTCCCTGAAAATCTTCCCCTGAATTATTTGTCACAGTAATAATGATCGGGATATTATAACCGATTTTTGCCTTACCATCGAAGCCAAGAGTGGCCTCGATGGTATAGTCGGAACTTTCTGCACCGTTTACACCCACCCAGAACAGTGGAAGGGCTGCCGACAAAATCATGGCAATTATAAGCAGAATTGCAATAAGACCGGCAATACGCCTTTTTTGTTCAGCTTTTAATCTTTTCATCGGTTATCTCCTTAAACAATAAATAATATTGAAGCCAAAGAGGCTTCCTTTACGTTGTTTCTCATGTCACAGGATACACCTGTTACACGTTTTAATTATATCATAAACAGCGTTTTTTTCAACAGTTAAGAGAAAGCTTTTGATTTTTGTAATAATTATTGACAGCTTTTTTGACGAAATATATAATTAAGCTAAAGAATTAAATATCTGCCTGGTTTATGGGGATTAAAGGGACATATTAATTTATCGGGCAGGGGATGACAGGGGTGTAATTATGCAGTATAACCAACAGCAAACGGCTGCAATAGACACAAGAGGCAAGGGTGTAAAGAATATACTTGTATCAGCAGGTGCCGGCTCAGGTAAGACCGCTGTACTGGCTGAAAGGGTATTAAGTATCATTACCGATACAACAAATAATACCGAAATAGACAACATGCTTATTATGACCTTTACCATAAATGCAGCAGCAGAAATGAGGGGACGCATTGCCTCCAAACTTAAGGAAAAAAGAAATGAGCTTATCATAAGTGAACCGGATTCAGATAAGCTGAAAAACATACAAAAGCAACTTATTTTGCTCAATAAAGCAAGTATTACCACCATTGATTCATTCTGTAATTCATTGGTAAAACGCTACTTTTATATGCTTGATATTGATCCTGTATACAGGATTGCAGGCAATGAAAGCTGCAACGAGCTTATGAAAATAAGTACCGGAATATTGGATGAGCTGTTTGAAGAAAAGATTGAGGATGAGGAGTTTATTGATCTGGTGGAATTTTTCTCCCCTCAGTCCCATAGAATAAAGGATTTATACGATGTAATACACACCATAGACAGAAAACTTGCCTCTCTGCCTTATCCAAATAAATGGCTTGAAGAATACGGGTCATTTTACCTTATGGATGAAAAAAGATCCTGTAATGCAAAGATTTTAAATAAATTAAAGGAATATATTATATCCCTTTGTGACCCCTACAGGGAAGAAATGGATGAATATCTTACCGAAGCAAATGAACTGTATAGCAAAAATGCTTCTTTACTTGAAGAAATAAGAGGTAATACAGACAAGAATAAATTTCTGGTATATTATGATGCACTTAATAGATTTAATCCTCTTTTTAAAATAACGTCATCATGGGATCCCAATTACGGATTTATACTGGATATTTTCAAAAGTCCACCACCTAATTTCGGTGCGCTTAATACCGGCAAACTGACTGAGGAATTAAAGGAATTCTGTAAAGATGTAAACGGTTTTATAAAAACTGTTAGGGATATTGTATTTAATCCGCTGATGAGCTTTTTTTCTGATCTTTCTCCTGATGAAATGGAACAGGTTCAGGAAAAAGTAAGCAATATTGCCAATACACTGCTTAAATTTTATATGGAATATGCAGATAAATACGATAAAACAAAAAAGGAATTAGGTGTATTCAGTTTTTCCGACCTTACACATTTCTGTATCAAGATACTTTACAATGAAGATGGCACCCTTACAGAGGCGGCATATGAGCTGCGAAACAAGTACACTGACGTTATCGTTGATGAATATCAGGACAACAATCAGCTTCAGGAGGAAATACTAAAGGCAATTACCACAGATAATCTCTTTATGGTAGGTGACGTTAAACAAAGCATTTATAGTTTCAGAGAGGCATGTCCCGAACTTTTTACGGAAAAGTATAACAGTTATTCTGAATATACACCTGGACAAAAGGGAAATATACTCATTAAACTTAACCAGAACTACCGTTCCAGAGCACAGGTGCTCAATCTTTCCAACTTCTTGTTCTATCAGCTTATGAGCAAAGATTTTGGAGGAATTGACTATGACAGAACAACGGCCCTTGTGGCAGGCTTTGAGTTCCCTCAGCCTCCCGATGAAATTGCTGACAGGATATGTCAAAAAAATGAACTCCTTTACTATATAAAGAAAAACGATGGTTTCGACGACATGACAAACGATGAGATACAGGCATCTATTATTGCAAAGCGTATCAGTGAACTGATAAATCCTGCTGATCCAAAATGTCAGTATGTATATGATAAAAAGAAAAAGGAGTACCGGATCTGTCATCTTTCTGATATAGCCATAATTATAAACAAGCTTAGCAACGTTGGAGAAAACTATGTAAACATTTTAAGTAAATACGGAATACCTGCAAAAATAAAAAACAGCACATCACTGTTCAGAACTATTGAGGTCAAAACCATTATGTCCCTGCTTAAAATAATAGATAATCCCTACAGGGACATTGATCTTATTACAGTTCTGCATTCCCCTGTGATTGGCGTAAGTCTTGAGGAAATAGCTCTTATCAGAGCTACAGATAAAAGGTCTGCCCTTTATGATAATATGCTTGGATATATAGAAAAGGGCAATGATAATATACTTAGGTCAAAACTTGACAAACTAAAGGATATAATCCGTCAGGCTCATATCCTGATACATAGCATGCCCTTTGCAGAGGTACTTGACAGGCTTTATTCCATGACAGATTACATTAACTATGTGCGACTGCTGAAAAATGGTGATCTGAGGCTGAAAAACTTGAAAGCATTTTATGCAAGTGCATTAAATATATATTCAAGTGGAATACATAGTTTTAATGGAGTCGTGGCTGAGCTTTGCAGTCTTGAAAGCGAAAATCCATCTGTAGATATGAATATAGTTTCGGGAAATACCGATGCCGTAACCATAATGACCATTCATTCCAGCAAGGGCCTTGAATTTCCTATAGTATTTATACCAAGGTTTTCAGACAGCCTTAAAAGAACAGGCAAGCAAAACAATTCATCCTACGCTGACAGAAGTTTTATTCTTGATGCCAATGAGGGCTTTGCCTTTGACTATCTTAATAGCAAAACCAGACAGACATTCCCCACCATTGCCAAAAAGCTGATAAAAATAAAAACAGAGAAAAAGGAGCTTACCGAAAAATTAAGACTTTTATATGTTGCACTTACAAGGGCTGAGGAAAAACTTATTTTGGTAGGAGATACATCACAAAGCAACAGCTTTGACACAGACAAGCCCAAGTATGGCAAAGAACTATGGGACGGCATACATATTCCTTCATATATAGTGGAAGATGCAGGCAGCTTTATGAAATGGCTTTTAATATCATATCAGCAAAGGGATATATTCAACAAAAAGCTTAAAAATATGGGCATCAATGAAATCCATATAAATGATATATTTGACATTAAACATATAAGCAGGGATTATATAACATTAACTGAAAGTGATATGTCATCTCAAAGGATACCCACTATCAATAAAGATAACACTTTAGACGAAACCATAACGAATATACTGTCTGCCGACCTTTCAAGCATATATACAACTACCCTTCCCTCTAAAATTTCCATTTCGGAAATAAAAAGGCAACGTATGGCTGACGAATACGCCCGTCTTGAGGACAAGCTTTACAGTGAGGTTATACCCAATGCCAGACATATTCTCACTATAACGGAAGCACATAAGGATGAAGATACAAAAATCAGCTTTGATGAGCCTGAATTTACCACAGAAGCTAAAACAAGTCTGGCCGGTGTACAAAAGGGTACTGCTTACCACACGGTATTTGAACACCTTAAGCTTGATGCAAATGCAACCATGGACATGATAAGGGAACAAATTAATGCACTCAGAAAAAGGGACATTCTCAGTGAAGCTGCCGTAAATTCAATAGATGTGTCAAAATTTTATAAATACCTCCATTCAGACCTTGGGCAAAGAATATGTGCAAGCAACAAAGTATACCGTGAAACACCCTTTGTTATGCAGCTTTCTCCCGCAGAAATCTATCCCGATGCAGGATATGAGGACAAAGGGGACAGGATACTTGTACATGGAATAATTGACCTTTTCTTTGAGGAGGAGGATCATATTATACTTGTGGACTACAAAACAGACCGTGTAGATGAAAAAAATACTCCTGAAAATATTTGCCAAAGATACAGATTACAGCTTGAATACTATAAAACGGCACTTGAAAGAAGCTATAACAAACCGGTAAAGGAAATGTATCTGTATCTTGTTGCCATAGACAAGTCCGTACTTGTAGCAAAATATTAAGAATAAATAAGGCTTCCTATGAATAGTATATATGGTAGATATACGAAGGGAGCATATTAAATGGATAATACACCAAACATAACCAACAGCATTACCGTAAGCGGAAGGATAATAAGTGACTTTGTCATTAGCCATGAAGTTTACGGAGAAAAATTTTATAGTTTTTACATAGAAAATCAAAGGCTCAGCGACACCGTTGACATTTTGCCTATAATCATTTCAGAACGGTTATTAATAGATGAAAGCTATGCTGTAGGGGATAATGTATTGATTGAGGGACAAATACGGTCACATAATAACTTTGATGGTATCAAAACCCATCTTAAGCTTAGTGTTTTTGTAAAAGGTATTAAGACCTTGGATGATATATGCACCGATGTTAACCGCACCATACTTGACGGTTTTATATGTAAAAAACCCGTTTACAGAACTACCCCCTTTGGAAGGGAAATAGCCGATATTCTTCTTGCGGTAAACAGGGCATATGGCAAATCTGATTACATACCCGCCATATGCTGGGGACGAAATGCAAAATTTGCCTCCAGCCTCGAGGTAGGGACAAATGTCTCTCTTTTAGGGAGAATGCAGTCCAGAGAGTACCAGAAGCGTCTTGAAAACGGTGAGGTAATAACCAAAACCGCATACGAAGTCTCAGCCTCCAAAATCGAGGAGAAAGACCCAATATATGAATTATAAACAAATATTTAATTTTACTCCCCCCTATTAGCAGCTTGACAAAAATTCCAATCAATAGTATTATATAATTGTAAATTTCAATCAATAATTCCATTTAAGGGGGTAATACCTATGAAAGCTGAATTATTTGTACAGTATGCCG
>CASFCZ010000100.1 GCA_949293325.1 uncultured Eubacteriales bacterium
GTGGGACTGAATACTGCTTTATATACTCTGTTTATTTCCATATAGACATCTCCTTTGAGTAAAAACCGGTATATTCACTATATTCCACAGAGATATAGTAGCATAATTGACAATATTATTCAATCGGTTATTGGAAAATAATTATTGGAGAGGCAGAAGTGTTGTACAGATTTTTTTTCCATGTTAGAATAGAATTGAAAATTTATTGAAAAGGGTGAATTTTTATGTTTGGAAGAAGAAAAAAACAAGAGGACTTTGACAGAGAAAACTTAAAACCTGTTATCATGGCAAGTATATGCACAGGTGAAAAGGTTGCAGGATTTGTGGATGTAAGAACCAAGGCGTTTAAAGAAGTAATGCTTATTAAAAGCGATAAGGATATAAAAACTTTTGCAGAGAATTACGGTTTAAAATATGAAAATATAAATACACAATGGTAGAAGAACAACATAAATAATTCTATTGCTTTTTAAATCGTATTATATATATAAAAATAGTTTTGTTTAGTTATTTTATTTCATGTGTATAAATTTATTTTAAAAAAATTGATTTCAAAAACTGCCTGTTGGTTAATTTGACAATAAGCGGCAAATATGTAATAGAATTTTGTAAAATTTTACAATAAAAAAAATCTATACAAAGTCAAAATTACGAATTTTTATATAAAGCTTGCATTAAGTCAAAAAAATTGCTAAGATATACGTACAAGAAAAAATTATATCTGATTTGTACGTCAAAATTTGTAGGGACTAAAAAAGCTGTCTATATGCTTTAAGGAGGATCTGTATGACAGATAAGGAACTGAGGCATCTTAGCAGAGCTGAGCTGCTGGAAATGCTTCTTGAACAGACAAAGCGTGCGGATGCTTTGGAGGCTGAGCTTAAGCAAAAAAATATGGAACTTGAGAATAAACGAATTGTCATACAAAATGCAGGAAATCTTGCAGAAGCTGCTCTTGCACTGAATGGTGTTTTTGAAGCTGCACAACAGGCTGCTGATCAGTATTTGTATAATTTAGAAAAAATGTACGGTGAAGATAAGTAACGGGATAAAGGGTTGCAAAATATAATTAATGGTTTTATCGGGAGGTTAGAACCAAACGGGGAAATTTAGCCGTTTGTACTGTAAAATGGATAAGTTTATAAAAAATGGGGAAATTGAATTTCCAACTGTTTCTCAGCTTGAAGAAGAAATAAAAAGGGTTAATTACAGACACAGATATAACAATGTTTTAAAAAGTACTATATTTATTTTGATTACGGTAGCTGCAATATCTGTACTTGTTGCTACCTTGTGTTTACCTGTTTTACAAATATATGGCTCATCTATGACACCTTCTCTTTCGGAAGGTGATATTGTTGTATCTGTAAAAGGTTTTGATTTTAAACAAGGGGATATTGTATCATTTTATTATAATAACAAAATACTTGTTAAACGTGTTATTGCTTTTCCTGGGGATTGGATAGATATAGATGAAGATGGAAACATCTACGTAAATGATGTACTTCTGGATGAGCCCTATGTGGCTGAAAAGGCACTTGGTGAATGTGACATAGAGTTGCCATATCAGGTACCTGACGGTAAGGTGTTTGTGTGTGGAGATCATAGGGCAACATCTGTAGACAGCCGCAGCAGTACCATAGGCTGTGTATCTGAGGAACAGGTGGTAGGTAAAATAGTGTTTCGTGTATGGCCATTTGGGTCTATTGGATATATAAGATAAAAAAATTTTTAAACAGTCTTTGACGTAAAAGGAGGCAATGCTTGTGAATAAGAAATTATATCCACAAGCCCATAACTACATAAAAAAACATAAAAGAAAATCAATATGGTATAAGTTGGTTGTGAGTTTGGCTGCTGTTGTGGTATTTATAACAACATATATGCTTATTTTGCCTGCAATTACCATGGAGAAGGATACAGTGTGCGGCATTACAGAGCATACACATACAGACCAATGTTATGAAACGGCAATGGTTCTTACCTGTGGCATGGAAGAAGGGGAGATTGTAGGTGAAAGCTCCTCTGACGGGGTGATTTCCGGTGATGCTCTGGAACATACA
This sequence comes from uncultured Eubacteriales bacterium, assembly GCA_949293325.1. Classification (GTDB taxonomy): domain Bacteria; phylum Bacillota; class Clostridia; order Lachnospirales; family CAG-274; genus CALWRD01. The sequence goes on from CASFCZ010000100.1 coordinate 2,064, forward strand.
GGGAAGGTTCATGTCCATACTGATGAATGCTATTCTGAGAAAAAGACACTTATTTGCACCCTTGAAGAACATAAGCATACCGACGAGTGCAGAAAACATAAAGAAGTATCAGGCGGTGGAGCAGACAAAGGTGACGGTGAGCTTGTATATGCTGATTTGACTGATGCCCTAGAGAGTATAACCGTAGTGGAAAAATCGGAAATATTCAGTGGATTGGCTGCTAATAATACTATTTCGGGTTATGATGTATTTAATAATACCAATATATCCGCCGGAGAAAAATCTACATCTTATAACCCTATAACCGGGGTTTTTGAGTCTACACTGAGGCTTAATTTTATTACAAATAAGGATGAAATACAGGCAGGAAACGGTCTGTTTGAGTATAAGCTTCCTGGGGAAGTTTTTCCACATGATGATATTCAGCTTGGTGTATATCTCCCTAATACCGAAGGTGATGAAAATACCTTTGAATATTGTTTTATAAAGGATGAGGATGGGGGATACAGAGTAAGAGTAAGATTTACTGAAGAATATATGACTGAAAAGTTGCCCAATATAACAGGGGATGTAACCGGTTGGGTCTCCTTTGAGGCAACTATATCAAAGGATGCTGTTAAGGATGACGGCAGTGTTGAGGTGAATTTTGACGGTATTTCAAATCCTCTTATAATTCCGGAAGATGAAATAGAAAACTATCCTAATGCAACTGCCCTTGGGGATATCTTTACACAGAAAACAACTTCGGGATACAATGAGGATACCAATACCATAACGTATACCGTTACTGTTTTTTCAAAAGCAGGTTCAGGAGGAACTATCAGCATTGAGGACATACTTACTAACCTTGATACTTCAGGTTTAACCCTTGGAGAAAATGTCAGTGTTTCAGTAAACAAGGCACAGCATAGTGCAAGTATATATCAGCAATGGGATGGTTCGTTAGCTATAGCTGATAGCGGAGTAATAGGTACACCAACTTACGTTACTCCCGATTACACAGTGGATACATCAACAGGAGAGCTGTTAATGACCCTCCCTGCCCTTGATGAATCTACTCAGGATGGCGTAATGAATGCCTATGATATTACATACACATATACACTTGCTGATAACTCAGCAGGAGAAGGTTTGTCCATTAATCTTAATAATAAACTTACGGCTACATCAACACTGAAAAATAATACTGACATAACCTCAAGTTCATCTGCAAATGTTAATATCGGTGCTAAGTCCCTTATCAGTAAATGGGCGACTGTGGGCACAGATGGCAAAAGCGTAACATGGACCATAACCCTGGGCAACGGTACAACGGATCTTTCCGGCAAGACTCTTACAGATACAATGTTTGCAGAGCTTACAGAGGAAGATATAAATATTCAGCCATCGGAGGGATATACCTTTACTTATGATACAGATGGTAATATTTCAGGAATAACCTTTGACGAAAATTGTACTAATAAAAATTATACCGTAGTATACACCACAGCTATTGATACATGGGGCGAACGTCCTCAGAATACTGCTGAGTTTGACGGAAAGACAGTTAATGCAGGTGTAAATACTGTGGGAGGAGGAATAACAAAGACCAATTCAAAGGTTGGTGAGGTTAACGGCATTCAGACACTCCGGTGGTTTGTAACTTTCTCTGTTCCTGCAAACGGTATACCTAAGGATACTGTAATAAAGGATCAGCTTGAGCAGTATAACCCGGGACATTATTTTACCTATGATGATGCAGTGGCAATAAGAGATACACTTACTTCAATTCCGGGTAGCGTATCAGACAAATTGGGAGATATCCAATTCTATTCACCTGATTTAGGCAGATATTGCACACTTGATGACGGTGAGGTAACCTCAACAACTACATTTACCGAATATAGGTGTACTGTACTTGATACTATCCTACCTGCTGACTGTGAGGGTGAAGATGCAAGCTTTGCATATAACTATACCTCACACCTGGATACAACAGGTTTAACGGGATACAAGGAGTATAAGAATTATCTTTCGGCAGGTCCTGTAACTACAGGTTCAACCTATGCTGTAATGCCTAAGGTTTTAAAGACGGATGGCAATGAAGGAACAGGTCTTACCCAGATAATTAACGATAACGGTATACTTACATGGCTTATTAAGGTGGATATACGAGATGGCTTTAATGTCATGAATATAGTTGATACCCTTCCTGTTGATGTGGAACTCAGAAGTCTTGAAATTGCTTATGATGGCAATTATAACTATACAACCATTATAGGCGATACAACTTCTGCTACATATCCGGTAACTGTCAGTGATTTTAGCTTTAATGGTATTACCCTTGATGCAAGTGTAACAGAGGGCATTCCAGCTACTGCTACTGATGAGCAAAGTAAGCAGTATGACGTTAAAGTAGATATAACAAATACAGATAATGTCAGCAGCCGAAATTATATTTATCTTAAATTTAATTGTCAGGTGGCAGAAAGGCTCAGACCTGCCTATGGGGAAGATAAATATTCCACAACTCTTACAAACAATGCTGAAGTTACCATAGACGGAGGTCTTCCATACTATGCTTCACAGACCCAACACCTTACTATTGATAACGGGGCACCCAATGATAAGCCTGTTTCAAAGGATGGTATGTGGGACAGGGATTCACAGCGATTAAAATATAGTATAGAAATTAATCCTACCGGTACTAAATTCGGCGATAAGGCAACTTATACTTTTATTGATACCTTAAGTTATCAGAACGGTGCAGGAATAGAAGGTTCCTATACATCTTTAAGGGAGTATAAGCTTGATCCCGATACGGTAAAGCTTTATAAGGTAGAGGAGGATGGTACCCGTAGTCTTTATGATAATTGGGATTATAATTATAAAACCATTAACAATCTTAACTGGGATGGGCTAAGTTATAGCGTTCAGGAAATTATTACTGCGGAGTTGCCTAATGAAATTCACTTTATTCTGGAATATGAATATATTGTAAGATTTGACAGAGTTGGAGGAGATTCACTTCTGGCTGCAAATAACACTGCTAAGATAGATCTTGTAGGGGATTATTCAGACACCAGCTCAACGGGCAATGAGCAGCATCAGTCAGCGGTTACCAGTGCAGGTGTAGACAGAACCTATACAATATATAAGGTAGCAGAAGGTCATATGAGAGAACGCCTTGAGGGTGCAAAGTTCAAGCTTTACTATTATGATGATGTACAGGGGATTTATACGGAAACGGATAAGGGCTACTTTATTACAGATGCAAATGGCGAAATAAAGGTGGATTATTCGGATTTAGGTTTACTGCCAAATACTTTATATTACCTGGTAGAGGTAGTACCCCCTGTTGGTTATGAGCTTCCTGAGCTGCCGGAACCCCTTTACTTCTACGTAAGTGAAAGTGGACAGGCTAATCATCTGCCTGCAAATCTGCCTGATGATACGGTAAATCTTGCAGTGGAAACTCCCAAAAAATTTATTGAAAATGTAGCTGTACCTACTACGTCTGTTACTGTAGACAAAAAGTGGTACGATCTGGATGGAATCACTGAGCTTGATACAGAAGAACTCAAAGATGTTAATGGTAATTTACCAACTATTGAGGCAGTACTCATCAGAAAGTATAAAAAAAGGACTGACAGTTCAGCCAATTATACAAAGGTAACCTGGAGCATTTCATACAATTATGGTCAGGTCTATAGCGGAAGCAAGTATATGCCTGTGGGAGAAGAGGGCTGTGTTGTTATAGAACGTAACGAAACCACATGGTCACCTAGTCTTGATATACAGATAGGGGATATAAACTATAATGAACCGTATTATTCAAGTGGCTCTGCACCGGGTTGGGATGGGAAAGTCTATAAATGCAGTTTTACTGTAACTGATGGTTTGAATATTACAGGTAATATAGGTGCTTCACAAAATCAGTTTAATGTGAGTGTGGGAATAGATCCAAAGGAAAACGACCATGATAGCTGGACTGATGACAGTAGTTTTAAATTAATACAAACTATAAGTGCTGATGCAGATGGCAACTGGAAATATACCTTTGATAATTTGCCTGTAGGTGGCTTGGTAGATGATACCTATGCAGATTTTCTCTATTATGTATCGGAAACCTCCATGGAGGGTTACAGAGCGGAATACCAGCCCCTTGATGGATCGGGGGAAAACGGTGCTGTAACCATTAAGAATATCAAGACCGAAAACAAAAGTATTAATGTGTCAAAAAAATGGATAAAGGATGACGGAACTACGGCTACGCCTTCCGTTGATGAAATAGAGTTTGACCTTTACAGAAAAATTGTTGACGAAACCGCAGGTGGAAAAAAACTATCCTTAAAGATATATTCCGGTTGGTCCCAGGATGAAAATGCTCTTGTTGTGAATCACAGTGGATATTATCCCACAAATTCCACAGTACAGCTTAAAATTATATGTGATGAGTGGTATGATATGCTTTCCACATCGAATTTTGGTGAATTAAATAATGCCAATATTACATTAAGTGACAAGCAAAGGGAAGTTGTCAACGGAACTACACAATATTATTATGTTTTATCATTTAATATGTCAGAGGATATAGTGGTTGATAATCTGTTTTTAAAATATTGGAATGCAGCTATTTTTAAGGCAGAGGAGCCTACATATACAGGCGGTGATCCTGTAACCGAGGTAATACTTGCCTATGAAAAGGTAAATACCCAACCATATACAATATCAGCTGCAGATGAATGGATTGCCAACATTGATATTACTGGGTTGCCGGTACAGGGTTCTATAGGTGAGTATAGCGGTAACTTTATTTACTATATTCAGGAAAATCTTCCATCGGGAAGTACCCTGGATTCTATTATACAGGTAGATGCAAATGGTGTTCCCGTTGTAGGGACATCGGACAATGTTATTGACGTAAGTGCAGCTGTTCCTGAAGGAGCTGTTGATAACGTTGTGGGCAATTATATTATTACAAATAAACAGGAAGATGTTATTGTACTGCCAAGTACAGGTGGTATAGGTGCATTGCTCTCCATGGGTGCAGGTGCATTGCTTACGATAGGTTCGTCTTTCTGCTTATATATCAGATTAGTAAAAAGGAGGAAGAATATATTTAATTGAATTAAAGTAACAGACGTTTTTTATCCAAATATAATTTAAGGAAGGAAGAAGGATATGAAAAATTTAAGAAAAATACTTAGTATGGTCATTGCTGTAGTAATGGTGCTTGGTATGAGCATTACAGCAATGGCAGATGACACTTACACAATCACTATTGACAGTACTGAGGCTGGCCATACCTATGAGGCATATCAGATTTTTACAGGTGATTTGTCAGGAACTACCCTTTCTAACATTCAGTGGGGAACCAATATTTCCGAAGATGGTAAAACTGCATTAAGGACCAGATACACTCTGGCAGCAGATGCAACAGCTGCAGATGTTGCAGAAAAAATGAACCAAAGCGAAGCAACAGAATTGGCAGAGATTATTGGAGATTATTTGACAGGCAGTCCTGCCGGTACTACAGATTACGGTACTGACGGCAATTATACTATTGATGGCCTTCAGGCAGGCTATTATCTTGTTAAGGATATGGACTCATCTCTTCAGGGAACTACACTTGCATATACATCCTACATACTTAAAGTTGCAGGAGATGTGACTGTTGAGCCAAAGTCTGATGTACCTACAGTTGTAAAAAAGGTACAGGATACTGATGATACGGCAGGTACAACAACTGATTGGCAGGATTCAGCAGATTACGATATTGGAGATAATGTTCCATTTCAGCTTACAGCCACTCTTGCATCAAATGTAAGTGATTATGATACCTATAAGGTTGAATTTGTAGATACGTTATCAGCAGGTTTAACTTATAATAATGATGCTGTTGTAAAGATGGGTGACACTGTTGTTACAGAGTATTTTGATATTACAAATAACGGTAATCTTGTTATTACCTGTGATGACGTGAAGGCATTCGGTGCTACGGACAATAGCGTAATTACTGTAGAATACACTGCACAACTTAACGATAGTGCTGTTTTAGGTTCCGCCGGTAATCCAAATACCGTAAAACTTGTATACTCCAATAACCCTAATAACAGTGGAAGCGGTAATAATGAAACAGGTGAGACTGTTACAGATACCGTTATCGTATTTACATATAAGGTAGTTGTTAACAAAATAGATGAGGAAAGTCAGCCTCTTGCAGGTGCTGAATTTGAGCTTGTAAAGAAGATATCAGATGGTTCCGAAAAGACTATAGCGGTGGTAAAAAATCCTGAGGGCACTGAATTTACATTCAGCGGACTTGATGATGGTACATATGTACTTAAGGAAACTGTAACACCTGCAGGCTACAATTCAATTTCCGATATAGAATTTAAGGTAGAGGCAGGTCATGTAATATCAGCTGATATGCCTACACTTGACAGCTTAACTGGTACGGCTACAAGTGGTCAGATCAGTTTTAATGCAAATCTTACAGAGGGTTCTCTTACAGCTGATGTAGTAAACGGTAAGGGCGCTGAGCTTCCATCAACCGGTGGTATGGGTACAAGGGTTATCTATACTATTGGTGGTATACTTATGGTAGTATGTGTTGTTGGTCTTGTTACAAAAAGACGTATGAGTAATCATTGATAATTTAGTCCCGCCCCCTTTTATGGGGGTGGGATATTATGAATAAATACAACGGTGAGGAAAGTTCTATGAAGGGTCGAATAATTACAATTTTACAGATATTAGGTTTATTCGTAGGCCTTTCCTTGCTACTGTATCCAACTGTCAGCGATTATTGGAATTCCCTGCATCAGACAAGGGCAATAGCCGCCTATGTGGATCAGGTTGCAAATTTTGATGAACAGGAATATTCTCATTTACTCAGGCAGGCAGAGGAGTATAATAAAAGCCTGTTGTCAAAGCCAAACCGTTGGAAATTAACGGAGGAGGAAAAGGCTGAGTATAACAGTTTGCTTAATGTTTCAGGTACAGGTATTATGGGTTATGTGGAAATACCAAGGATTAACGTAATTCTGCCCATATATCATGGTACTGATGAGTCAGTATTACAGGTGGCAATAGGTCATATTGAGGGATCCTCACTGCCTGTAGGAGGAGCTGGTACCCATGCAGTGATATCAGGTCATAGGGGTCTACTTTCTGCTAAGCTTTTTACTGACCTTGATAAGCTGGTTGAGGGAGATACCTTTTCTTTAAGAGTCCTTAACGAGGTATATACCTATGAGGTGGATAGTATACATATTGTTGAACCTGAGGACCTTTCAAATCTGGATATAGAGGCAGATAAGGATTATTGTACACTTGTTACCTGTACACCCTATGGGGTAAATACACACAGACTTCTTGTAAGAGGTCATCGTATAGAAAATGAGGAGGCGGCAACGGCAGTAAAAATTACCGCCGATGCGGTACAGATAGATCCTGTGCTTATTGCCCCTGCAGTTGCAGGACCTATGCTTCTGATATTGTTTGTGGTTATGATGATAAGTACAAGGAAAAGATAATGCCATTTTTCAGGAAGGTGGTAAATATATGAAAAAGACTAAGAAAATATATTATATTTTATTTCTGGCTCTGTTGTTTGGTTTGCTGTCTTTTTGGACTGTATGGGGATCGGAAGGCACATCAATACATTATCAGTATGTGACAGATAATGTTGAGTTTAATCTTTACAGGATAGGAGAAAGGAAAACCACAGGTGAGCTTGTATTAACCGGAGATTTTAAGGATTATGCAGTCCTTCTTACAGATACATCTGCGGCAGTCACCCTTGATGCCTATGCCCAAAGGGATAAGCTTATGCCCATGATTTCTGTCAGGACAGATAGCTTAAATAAGGCTTATTTTAATAATCTTGAGAGAGGTATATACCTTATTTCCGGTAAAACTGTAATTAAAAATAATATTAAATACATGGCAACTCCTGTACTTGCAATGGTTTCGGGAAACGAGGAAAATAATATCCTTACAATAAACGGCAAGTTTGAAATGGAAACCATTAATGATAATCCTCCTGGAGGAGGTACTACAGGAAGTGAGCCTGATAATCCAAAGGATGAGACAAGCAGTACTTCAGAGCCTGACAGACCAAGTTCAAGTGCAGGAGGCAGCTCGCCTACAAACCGCAGGGATCTGTCAGTACTTAAAGTATGGATGGGTGAAGGTACACCGGAAGCCATTACGGTACAGATACTCAGAAACGGTGATATATATGATGAGGTTATACTTAACAGTGAAAATAATTGGCGTTATAACTGGAAGGATATAAATAAAACCGATAGCTGGACGGTGGTAGAAAAAGTTGTACCCCAGGGATATACGGTAAGTGTGAACAAAGACGGTGCGGTATTTGTTATGACTAATACCGCAAAGACCTATGAGGAAGATGCTCCAGATATAACAGAGAATACTCCTCCTGATATACCGGATAATCCTGATATAACACAGGATGAGGTAGTTACTCCGGGAGATACAGCAGATACGCCAGCTATGACGGATGAGAATATAAGTGAGGGTAATGACATAAGTACAGGTACAGATACCGATTCAGGTGCCGGTGTGGAGGAAAGTGTAAGAGAGAATATTACTGTTGCAGAAGGCGGCTCCGGAACAGAGCCTGAATCCGAAAGTCAATATCTTCCACAGACAGGTCAATTATGGTGGCCCGTGGCTGTTCTTTCTTGTGCAGGACTTTTATTTTTAATAATAGGTATCGGTAAAAAAGGAGCAGGTAGATAGTTATGAAAAATAAGGGTGGAAATATATTTATAGTAATAGGGCTTGTGCTTATTGGGTCAGCTCTCATTATTACCTTTAATAATATCAGGGAAAATATTGTTGCTGAAAAAAGCTCAAGAGAGACTGTCAGCTGTCTTAAAGAGCAGATATATAATGGTGAAATATCACCATATACAGGGGATGAAAACAATGAACCCATCTATAAGCAATACAGTGATATGACTATGCCTGAAATAGAGATAGACGGGGAAAGGTATATAGGTATACTTTTAATACCTGATCTTGATCTGGAACTGCCTGTAAGGGGAGATTTCAGTTATAAAGGACTTACTACTGCACCTTGCAGATATTCAGGCTCTGTTTATAAGGATGACATGATTATAGCAGGTCACAATTATGCAGCCCATTTCGGGTATCTCAACAGGCTTGACCCTGATGGAGCGGTAAGCTTTACGGACGGGGATGGTAATGAGTTTAATTACAGGCTCAGGGAAATAGTACAGCTTAATGAAACCGACACAGAGGAAATGGTTGAAGGTGACTGGGATTTGACACTATTTACCTGTAACTTAAGTGGCCGAAACAGAATTACATTAAGGTTTGACAGAATAAGTAAATAAAAATGCGGTTAAGCAAAACTTAACCGCATTTTTTTATTCAATATAGGTACTTACTATTTTATTTTCTGTTACAATGTAAAGTCGATTTCCGTAATATAACATATCAGAGGGCTCATCCCCTTCAAGGTTTACCGTATTGATATGGATAAAGCCGTGGGACTGAATATCGGGACTATACACCCTTACATAGCTGCCGGATTCAGGGAGAGTGTTTTGTTGGGTGGTAACAGCCTCTGTAGTTGCTTCTGATATAGAGGTAATCTCCGTTGTAGTATCCGTAGTTATTTCTGTTACTGTGGTATTTTCAGCTATATTTGATGCAGCTGTACCTGTAACTTCAAGGGGAACAGCTAAAATACCTGCTTCTGTACTGAGCAGTACTTTATTATACAAGCAGTTTCCGCCTGCCTGTACTGAAAATTCCTCATAAGGGTTGCTAATATCTGATATATTAAGCATTGATATATTGCCGTCATCTTTAATACATACAAAGTGTTCCGCATCATAATTTCTTACAGCTGCCGTATTTTCGGGTATGGCTATGACACCAAGTTCCCTTATTTCATCCCCTAGATCTAAAGCAAATACAGGAGAAGAAGAATTATCTGTAACAAGATAGGCTCTGTTGCCTATAAATCTTGCGTTAACTATGTTGCCACCTGTTGAAATATCCGAAAGACTATCAGTAACATCCATCATATCATTAAGAAGGGTCACATTTGCAATATCATCTGTCCAGCTTGCAAGCCTTAATACACCGTTAAGCTCATTTATGCAGCCCCTGTCAGGTATGTTGCCGTTTACATATGCTGCGGAGGCATAGCTGAGATTGGTATCTTGCAGGTTCAGTTTGTATACAGAGGTTCCAGGCTGGGAAGGTGCAGCAATATACAGGCTGTTGCCGGTAAGGGAATAATTTTCACCGCATCCAAGCAGTGTATGGATATTTAACGCACGTCCCATATCACTTATATTGAAGCAAAGTACGGATGTATATGCCTTGTCAGCCATCTCAGGCACATATCTTACCTGGGAAAGGCTCTTTGTATCAGATACAGATGAATTTGCACTGTCATAATACTTAGGTACGGAATAACCATCGCTGCTGTCTGCTTCCTTATATACAAAGAGGTATACGGTATTATCCTTAAGGTGAGCTTGCTTATAGCTGCCCTCTGCGGCAATCTGCCTTACAAGGACGGGAAGTGTCTTGTCGGTGGTATCGTAAACGGCTATTATACAGCCGTCATAGACATCATCTGATGAATCGGATTCGATCTTTGTGCTGCCAACTATGGAAACATATTTTCCGCTGTTGTACAATCCATATACCTGATCTATACCTGTATTTGTTATACTTATTGTTTCGGGATGCTCTCCTGCCCTTGCTACACACAGATTATTGTCCCTTATAAAGTAAAGATATTCTCCGTCTGTTTTAAGTATTGAGGGCTCGTCAGCAGACAGGGTATCAAGCCCAAGGGTGCTTACAGGATTTTCTGTTTTGGTGAAACCAATGCTTTCTCCGATAGTATTAAAAATATTGACTGCTCCGCTGCCTAAAAGTTCTTCAAGTTTGTCCTGTTCATCTACCGATGGAAGGTTGTTTACCTGTGGCTCCACAGCCTGGATAAAGCCAGGTACATCATCTTCGGTAAGCTGAGGTTCCTTGTCGCTTAAAAGGGCAGTACTGTTATATATGCTAAGTTCCTTGTCAAAGCCTTCTGCAAAGCATTCAAGGGGCATATAGACTGTACCGTTTTTAAGTTCTATTTCACCATCTGTTTCCAGAGTCTTTTCCTCAGAGGCAGATACAAGGGTAGCGGTATGATTTTTGCCATCTATTACAAGTGCAATATTGTCAAGTCTGATAGTAGCTGTCTGCTTGTTTTTATCTGTACTTACTACCGCACCATAGGCATTTTCAAAAAAGTTTACAGGTACCATTACCCTGTCATCGGTTACGGTGGGCACTGCCGCCCCATTGTCGGCATTTACAAGCATTTGCTTTTGATTAACCAGCATAACCGGACTTCTGTCATAAAGTACTATGCCATCAGATAAAATATCACTGTAGGTAACATTATCTTTAAGGGGTTCAGTGGATATATCATTGTTACTGCTCAGTTTCATCTGAACAACAAGAACGATAGCCAGCAATACAAAGTAAACCAGCACAATATTTATAATCAGCTTATTTTTCATAGTTTCACCTCATTGACTAAGGCTGAAGCTTAGTTATATATGTATGGATATGGATTGGTATGCTGACCGTTTATACGTATTTCAAAGTGCAGATGAACACCCGTTGAGTAGCCGGTTGTACCTGCCTTTGATATTACCTGTCCCTTTTGTACGGATTGTCCAACACTCACTAATAAGGCGTTATTATGCGCATAAAGTGTACTGTAGCCATTACCGTGATCTATAATTACACATTTACCGTATCCACCTCTATTGCCTGCATATATTACAGTACCGCTTGCGGCAGCAACAACATCGGTATTAAGTGTTGCCTTAAGGTCAAGACCTGTATGGAACTCACTTCTGCCACTGATAGGAGATGACCTGTAACCGTAGCCGGAGTTTGGCTTATAGCCTGAGTAGGCAGGTACGGGATACATAAACTGTCCACTTGGTGCAGAGTATACCTTGCCTGCAGAGGAAGAAGCAGATGAAGAAGACGAGGAAGATGAGCTTTGAGCCTGTTGTATAAGCTTTTGTACCTCACTGTCCTGTTTTTCAAGATCCTTTATTTGCTGTTCATAGGTATCAACATCGGAATTAAGCTGGGCAACCAGTCTGTTCTTTTCGGCTATACTTTCGTTAAGGGTATCCTTCTTAGCCTGCTGTTGTGCCTCAAGATCCTCAAGGCTGCGCTTATCTTCAGTTATAGTTTTAACGTTTGTGGCTATTATGGTTTCGTTTTTTTCGTAGTTGTCAAGGAGATCATTATCATATTCCATAAGAGTGTTGACATATTCTACCCTTTTAAGAAAATCTCCGAAACCGTCAGCTTCAAATAAAACTTCCAGATAGCCTGTATTGCCGTTTTCATACATTGTACGTATACGATTTTTAAGGTTATCATACTGATTGTCTCTATCAACTATGGCCTGCTTTAATTCTTCCTGGCTGACATTAAGTCGGTTTGTAGTTTCCGTCAGGTCGTTAGTAATTACATCAAGTTCTGACTGAACAGTATTTAGCTGAGCATCCAGTTGCTGAAGCTCTGAAAGGGCATCAGTCTGCTGACTTTTTGTTTCGTCAAGTTTTTTCTTCGTTTCACTGAGCTGATTCTGAATATTTGACTTTTTACTTGTAAGACTGCTTGTTGTCTGAGCATAGGTACCTGTAAAGGCAACGGATACAGCAAGTATGGTTGACAGTGCCGTTACGGCAAATTTACTGTATTTCAAAACAATTCACTTCCTAATTATTAAACATTAAGGTGCTTTTCAAGAGAGTTTATACTTCCTATTGCACCAAGTAAAATACCTATTAAAAGCGCTATAGGTACAATTGTAAAGAATATGTCTGATGCTGACTTAAGCTGAGCAATGGACTGTATGAAGGAAAATCCTTCAATAAAATTAACTACTCCGTTATAGCCTATCCAGCAAATTATACAAGGTATAATTGCACCTACAAGACCGATTATAATACCTTCTATAATAAATGGCCAGCGTATAAACCAGTCGGTAGCACCTACATACTTCATTATATTGATTTCGTTTTTACGTATAAATACTGTAAGCTTAATAGTATTCATTATAATACCGATGGAAATAATACAAAGTATAGCTATAAGTACCAGACTGAATATACGTACTATCAGATTAATTGATGTAAGCATATTTGTAATCTCTGTTGCATGCTTAATTTTTTCTATACCCTGAAATACATAGCCTTCATCACCGATATTAAGTGTGTCAGCAGCCTGAGTAGTGTTTTCGGTAATACCTTCATCAATAACAACAGGTACTACTGCACCTGCTTCATTTGTGACAGGTTCAGTGCTTACCTCAGAAGTAGTTTCCTCTGTTTTTTCCTCAGTAGCTGCTTCATTCAGGCTTTCTTCAAAGCTTATCTGCATTTTTTGAAGCTCTGCTATTACAGCAGGCTGATTGCGTATTTCATCTACTTTAATATCAAAGGAACGTGGAAGGGGATTATCTTCCCTTAAACTTTCAAGAGAGTCTGATTCAAACATAATCTTGGCTTCGTCAAGAGCATCATCCTTGGAGTTGTACTGCACATCAATAACATGAGGTATCTGCTTGATCTGCTGTTCCAGATCTGCAATCTGTTCCTCATCAGGAGCTTCGCCAAACATAACGGATATACCTACGTTTGACTCAAGCTGTTCGAGTATGTAGTCAATATTGACAGCAAGGCAAAGGGATATTATAACTATAAATATGCAGGCACCTACTATAGCTATTGAGGCAAGGCTCATAAGCCCGTTCTTGAATATGCCCTTAATACCTTCGTTAATATGGTATCTGAGCGTCCTAAGCTTCATCGTCGTAACCGCCTTCCCTTACATCTCTTGCTACAATACCCCTTTGCATTGTAACAACTCTTTTCTGCATTCTATCTACAATATCCTTGGCGTGGGTAGCCATGACTACCGTTGTGCCACGTATATTAATATCCTGTAAAAGCTCCATGATTTCCCATGCAGTTTCAGGATCAAGATTACCTGTAGGCTCGTCTGCAAGGAGAATAGGAGGCTTATTGATAATGGCTCTTGCAAGGGCAACTCTTTGCTGTTCGCCACCTGAAAGCTGGTTAGGATATGACTTTGCCTTTTTACTTAATCCTACAAGGGCAAGAACCTGTGGTACTGTACGCCTTATATTTTTAGGGCTTGCCTCTACTATCTGCATGGCAAAGGCAACATTTTCATACACAGTTTTTGAAGGCAGAAGTCTGAAGTCCTGAAATACAACCCCTACCTTACGTCTTAAATAAGGTATTTCCTTGCGCTTAAGGGTAGTTATATCCATACCGTCTATAATAATAGAGCCACTGGTGGGATCAACTTCCTTAAGGAGCATCTTAATGAAGGTGGATTTGCCTGAGCCGGAACTGCCGACTATGAATACAAATTCACCCTTGTCAATATTAAGCGAAACATCTCTGAGGGCAACGGCACCGTTATCCTCATAAACCTTCGTTACGTTTTCAAGTTTAATCAAAACCGATTACATCCTTCCGTAGTGTAAAAAGCTTACTGTTCTACGCTATAGCATACATCAAATTGCTTTAAAAATCAACTTAAGATTTTATTAATAGCGTTTTATCCTAATCAAATTCTTATTTATGAAATTTTTTTAGTCGTTTTGCCAAAAAAAGAGGCAGAAATGGGAATTTTTTTGTATTCCTTATTCTGCCTTATTAATTGTTAAATTGTTTAATACATAAAGTTATCTTTGTAAGCCATATATTTACTTACCATAAGCATAATTTTAAATATAATTGCATCATCAAAGTTACGAAGGTCAAGTCCCGTCATTTTTTGCAGCTTGTCAAGTCTGTAAACAAGTGTGTTCCTATGTATATAAAGCTGGCGAGAGGTTTCGGAAACATTAAGGTTGTTTTCAAAGAATTTATTGACTGTAACAAGGGTCTCTTCATCGAACTGATCCATGGATACACCGTGAAGGACTTCGTTTATAAACATTCTGCAAAGTGGTGCAGGCAACTGATAAATAAGTCTGCCTATACCAAGCTGTTCATAGTTTACTATGCTTTTGCTCTCCTCAAAGATCTTTCCTACTTCAAGAGCCATTTTTGCTTCCTTATATGAAGCCGAAACATTCTTAAGATCCATTACGGCAGTACCTATTGCAATATATACATTGCTCATTGCCTCGGCGGTAAGGGTGTCGTATATGGTCTTTGCTATTGCTTCTATTTCTTCCCTGCCGTCCTTTTCCTTAAGCTCCTTTACAAGAATAATGCTTTTTTCATCAACTGCCGTAACAAAGTCCTTTTGCTTGGTAGGAAAGATGCTCCTTACTATTTCCACAACATTGAGATCTTTGTCTATTTCGGTTTCGATAAGGTATACAATACGCCTTACATTGTTTTCTATATGAAGCTTTTTTGCACGGGAGTAAATATCTACAAGCAGGAGATTATCAAGGAGAAGGTTTTTGACAAAATTATCCCTGTCGTAACGTTCCTTATATGCCACAAGCAGATTTTGTATCTGAAAGGCTGTGATTTTGCCTATACGGTAGGTTTCTTCATCTTCACCTTTGATAAGCACTATATATTCGGTATTGTTGTTGTCAAACACCTTAAAGTACTGATAACCCTGTACAAGCTGATTTTCGGCAGGGCTGGAAACGAATATGTTAATATTTTCTATAGTGGTGTTTGCCATACCTTCTTCGGTGGTAGCTACTATTTTGCCTTCTCTTTCGGCAACGCTAAGCTCCCTTCGGGTAATATTTTTAAGTCCGTCTATAGTGCTTTGCAAAATCTGATTGGAAATCATAAACTGCTCACTCCTTTTCAATTTCAAACTTACTTAGTCTTATTTTATAACAAAATCACAAAAATTAAAAGGGAAAATTTAAATTTTTTATAAAAAAATTTACTAAAATATTTTTTTCCGTATTTTTTCAATCATTTTTTATAAAAAACTGTTTTTATAAACAAATTTATGTTATAATGTATAAGAAAAGCCAGAGTATTTTTTTGGTATATACATTGAATACTTTACATAAGGAGGTCGGAGTGATGCAATCACCGAACCCTACTAAACCGGTGGAAGTGGTTATAGGCGGTAAAGTGTACCGTCTTACAGGCAATGACAGTGAGGAATATATTCAGTCTGTTGCCAGGTATCTCAATAAAAAACTTGTGGAAATAAGCAAGCATACAACAGCAGGAGTGGAGTTTACTGAAAATTATCCAATTATCCTTGCTCTTAACATTGCAGATGACCTGTTTAAGGAAAGACAGAAGGATAAGGATGAAAAGACTGATTATGATGCCGAAGCTCTTTCTGAACTTTCGGATATGAGCAATGAGCTTGTGGAAAGAACAAGGGAGATAGACGCCCTTAAAAAAGAAATTTCTGATAAAGACAATGCTATAGCCAAGTACAGTGCGGCGATGCAGAAGGGCAGTATCCAGTTTGAAAACTTTAAAAAGGCTATTGCTGAACGGGATGAGGATATTTCCAAGTTAAGAAATAAACTTGCTGCTGCAAACAGTGATATTACATCCCTTACGACTAAGAATGATGATTTGAATCAGAAGCTATCCGAAATTAAGATAGAGGTAGGAGAGCTTAATCAGAAGATAAGCGACAAAAATAAGGAACTTAATAATCTTTCCGTAAAGCTTTCGGAAAAGAATACGGCTTTAAATGAGCTTAATAAAAAATCCGCTGAGCGTAATCAGCGGCTTAACAGTGTTAATAAAGAAAGGGACGAGCTTGCAGTTAAGCTTAAGGCGGCAAATAACTCAATAGCAGGGCTTAATAAACAGATTGAGAAGCTGGAAAGCACAGGTAATGCAGAGGCAAATACCACAATAGCATCACTGCGGGCGGAAAATGAAAGACTGGTTAAGGAAAATGCAGATGCTGTGGCAAAGCTTGAAAAGTCAGGGGAGGATTACACTGCCCTTAAGGAAAGCATGCCTACGGGAAGTGCTGTTGATCTGCAAAATGCTCTTAATGCTGTCAAGGCGGAAAACCGTAGACTTTCTCATGATAATGAGCAGCTTATGCAGGAGTTATCCCAGGCTAAAAATGAGCTTAAAAGCTTTATTGACAGCTTAAAATAAACGTTCTCTGTAGATGTTTTACATCAAAATGAGGTGAACCAATGCTTAAACCAGAAATTTTATCTCCGGCAGGTTCGGAACAAAGTGCAGTCGCTGCTGTTAACAGCGGCTGCAATGCTATATATATGGGTGGTGGTGAGTTTAATGCCCGTAGATATGCCGATTCCCCTGATGATGATGCCATTAAGGAAATAATCAGGCAGTGCCATTTACGGGGTGTTAAGGTACACTTAACCCTTAATATACTTTACAAGGACAGGGAACTTAATGATGTCCTTGCCTTTGCTGCCAAAATGTATGCTTATGGAGCAGATGCTTTTATTATCCAGGACCTGGGTTTTTTTTCGCTTGCTAAAAAGTATTTCCCGGATATTGCTCTACACGCAAGTACACAAATGACAGCTCACAATGCCCGGCAGGCGGAGTGCCTTAAGGAGCTTGGTTTTGAACGGGTGGTGCTTAGTCGTGAGTTGCCCCTTGATGAAATTAAGGAAATAGCAGAGAATACAGAGGTAGAAACTGAGGTTTTTGTACATGGTGCACTTTGTGTATCCTATTCAGGTCGCTGTCTTATGAGCAGTATGCTTGGAGGCAGAAGTGGAAACCGTGGCAGCTGTGCTCAGCCCTGTCGTATGGAATACCGACTTTTAAGTGAAGGTAAACAGTATGCCTACGGTTATCTTTTATCACCGAAGGATACCTGTGCCCTTACCTTTATTCCTGACCTTATGGACTGCGGCGTTACTTCATGGAAGATAGAAGGCAGAATGAAATCTCCTGAATATGTTGCCCTTGTTACTTCAATGTATCGTAAATATGCAGACAGCATGAAAAAGCCCACTGCTGATGACATGAAGAAACTTACACAGATATTCAATCGGGGCGGCGAGCTGGGAAGCGGATATTACTTCAAACATTCAGGAAGGGATATGTTAAGCGCTTCTCCTAAAAGTACCGGAGTGTATGTAGGCAGTGTTATATCAGCAAAGGGCAAAAGCTGTGTTGTTCATCTCAATGAGGATCTGAACTGTGGGGATGGTGTTGAAGTATGGACCAGGGGAGAACATACAGGCACTAATATTTCAAAGGCGGCAAAAAAAGGTGAAAATATAAGACTTGACCTTGGTGCACCTGCCTCAAAGGGTGATAAGGTGTTTAAGTCCTATGATAAACAGCTTATTGACAGCCTTAAAAACTCATACAAGGATTATACAAGACGCAGGGAGGTAAAGGCTGAGCTGACGGCAGAGATAGGCAAGCCGCTGCATCTCAGGCTGACGGCGGATGATGTCAGCATAGAATGTTATGGAGCAGTTCCTGAAAAGCCCGTGAAAAATTTGATGACTTACGGGGATCTTGTTGACCATCTCTCAAAAACAGGAAATACCCCCTTTATTCTTAATTTTGAAAATGGCGAATGTGATGAACTGTATGTGCCTCTTTCCTCACTTAAGGAACTTAAACGCAACAGCTGTTCCATGCTGGAAAAGGCACTGGACAGACGTTATACACGCAATCTGCCTGAAACAGAGTATAAGGCAGGTGTTATTAACCCTGCCAAAGATACAAGACTGTGTGTACAGGTGTATACTAAGGCTCAGCTTGAGGAGGCGGTTAATATTGAAAATATAGACATATACTGTGAAATGGATGCTTATGCTGTAGAAAATGCCGATCGTCTTATAAGCAAGGCACATTCCTCAGGTTCACGCCTTTATTATGCACTGCCTGTTATAGAACGGAAAAACCTGAATAAAACAGTAAAAAAACGTTTGGAA
>CASFCZ010000101.1 GCA_949293325.1 uncultured Eubacteriales bacterium
TCCCATTATAGAAGATAATAAGCTTATAGGTGTATTCAGTGCAAACGTTCTCTATGGCTATATTGCAGTAGGAGGCCTGAGTGAGATAACCAGAGAGGCAAGGATAGAGCAGTTTATTGAACATATTGCACTGCACAATCATACCAATGAGTATTTTACTTTTATGCGCAGTGATGCCACTCTTTATGAGGTGTCAAAGCTCTTTAAAATAGATAAACGAAGTATGAAACAGCTCTGTGCCGTATTCTTTACGGAAAACGGACGCAGTGATGAGAATGTGGAGGGTATGATGACTCCATACTCCCTTTTAAGGGATACACCGGATCTTTAACATACTTTGCAGTATCTTAATAAAAACATGGGTTAATTATAATATAAATTTAATTGAAAAATACGGAAAATTGAGTTATTATATCTTTAGATAAAAAGATAGGAGGGCAGTATATGTATTCGGTTAAAATCGAAGATATGATCAAGGAATTTAATTTAAAAAACCTGACTGAGGACATAAGTCTTGAAGATAAGCTTATTGAAACCTCGGAGGTAAATAGACCTGCCTTGCAGCTTGCAGGCTTTTTTGATTACTTTGAGTGTGAGAGAGTTCAGATAATAGGTATAGTTGAGTATACCTATTTAAGTAAGCTTGCGCCTGAGTTCAGACAGGAAACACTTGCTAAGTTTTTTGAGTATAAAATGCCCTGTGTTGTTATTTCCAGAGGGTTAGAGCCCCATGCGGAAATGATGTTCTATGCAAGGGAGGCAGGGGTACCTGTTTTCCAGACACAGTCCTCCACATCAGAGTTTATGGGAGAGCTTATAAAGTGGCTCAGAGTTCAGCTTGCACCACGTACAACCCTCCATGGCGTACTTCTGGATGTATATGGCGAAGGTGTGCTTATTATGGGTGAGAGTGGTATAGGTAAAAGCGAAACCGCCCTTGAGCTGATTAAAAGAGGTCACAGACTGGTGGCAGATGATGCTGTTGAAATCAAAAAAGTTTCCTATACTACCCTTGTGGGCAGTTGTCCGGAGCTTATCAGGTATTTTATTGAGGTAAGGGGCATAGGCATTATTAATGTCAAGCAGATGTTCGGTGTTCAGTCCGTTAAGGATACCCAGGAGATAGACCTTATTGTTAAGCTTGAAAACTGGGAAAAGGGTAAGCAATACGACAGGATAGGCCTTAAGGAGGAATATATGGATATACTTGGAAATAACGTGGTATGCCATACCATTCCTGTACGCCCCGGTCGTAACCTTGCCATGATCTGTGAGGCAGCCGCGGTTAATCGACGTCAGAAAAAGATGGGATATAATGCGGCTCAGGCTCTTAATGATGCCATTTTGAAAGGCGCAGGCGGCACATGCTGATTAATTGTATAAAGTAAAAGGAGAATAAGTATGTATTATTTGGGAGCGGATATAGGCGGTACAAATATATCTGTAGGTATTGTTGATAAAAATTGCAAAATTGTTGATAAGGCAAGTACACCTACCATACAGGGCAGGGATTATCACAGCATTATAGGCGATATGGTAAGGCTGTGTAAGGAGCTTGCAGAAAAAAACAACATTTCTTTAAGTGATATAGATTCTTTGGGTATAGGCCTGCCGGGACTGCTTGATAAAAAGAAGGGCAGACTGGTGTATGCCAATAATCTTTCCTTTGATCATATCAATATTATTGATGAGGTCAAAAAACTTATAGATTTGCCTATTTATATTGAAAATGATGCTAACTGTGCTGCTATCGGCGAAATGATGTGCGGAGCTGCACATGGCAATAAAAATGTTATATACATTACCCTTGGTACAGGTGTCGGTGCAGGTATTATCCTTAACGGCAAGGTATTCAGGGGTGCCTTCGGCGGCGGCGGAGAAGCTGGACATATGGTTATACACGCAGAGGGAGAGCTTTGTACCTGTGGCAGAAAGGGATGCTGGGAAGCCTATGCTTCGGCAACGGCTTTAAGACGTGAAGGCAGGATAGCTGCTGCAAAGTATCCAAACAGTGAAATATACAGGCTGGTTGACGGTAATATTAAACTTATTGATGCAAAGACTGTCTTTGATGCAGCGGATTTAAACGATAAGGTTGCTTTGGATATAGTTGATATATATACAAAGTGTGTGGCAATAGGTCTTGTTAATCTGGTAAATATTTTTGAGCCTGAAACCATTGTTATAGGCGGCGGTATCTGTGCCCAGGGTGAAAGAGTTATCAAGCCTGTTACAAAAATTCTCAGCGAAAGGGTTTACGGTGGCGTCCTTAAAACAAAGGTATGTGTTGCCAGTCTGGGTAATGATGCCGGTATAGTTGGTGCAGCCATGCTCTGTAAAAATTTTGACTGATGGGAGTGAGTGTATGACCACAGATCTTTTCAAAGGCGTGATTCCCGATGAAAACATAAGGTTAAAGGAGCCTATGAGCAGCCATACAACCTTTAAAACAGGTGGCTGTGCAGATATTATGCTTCTTCCTTCTTCTGTGGAAGAACTGCTTGAAGCGATTAAGATTTGCCGGGATAATTCCGTTCCATATCTGATTATGGGCAATGGCAGTAATCTCCTTGTGAGGGATAAGGGGATAAGGGGTGTTGTAATTAAGCTTGGCAGGAATTTTGCAGATATAAGGGTTGAGGATAATATTCTGAGTGCACAGTCAGGGGCGCTTTTGAGTGCAGCGGCAAATACAGCTCTTAAGTGGGAGCTGGCAGGCATGGAGTTTGCCGCCGGCATACCGGGAACTGTAGGCGGTGGAGTATGTATGAACGCAGGAGCCTATGGCGGTGAGCTTAAGGATATAATTAAGGAAGTAAAGGTTCTTGACAATGGAATGGTAAAGACCCTTACAAATACAGAGGCGGGCTTTGTTTATCGGGGCAGCCGTATTATGAAAGAGGGTATGACGGTACTGTCAGCAACCTTTGAATTAAAAAAGGGCAATAAAGAAAATATACAAAGCCTTATGGCGGACTATGCACAAAGGCGCAGATCAAAACAGCCCCTTGATAAGCCTAGTGCAGGCAGTACCTTTAAACGCCCTGAGGGGGATTTTGCAGGCAGGCTTATAGAGGCAGCAGGGCTTAAGGGCTATAGTATAGGGGGAGCCAAAGTCAGTGACAAGCACTGTGGCTTTATAATAAACAATGGCGGAGCAACAAGCACAGATATACTGGAGCTGATTGACTTCGTCAGGAAAAGAGTTTACGAGAGTTCAGGCGTTATGCTTGAGCCGGAGGTTCGTATTATAGGCGAGCTGTAAGCAAGAGGTGATAAAGATGAGGTTTTTAATTGTAACGGGAATGTCCGGTGCAGGTAAGAGTACAGTTCTTAAGTTTTTGGAGGATATTAATTACTTTTGCGTGGATAATCTTCCCCCGGGACTTATACCAAAGTTTATTGAGCTTTGTGAAGCCAGCAGCGATATAGAAAATGTGGCTTTGGGTATAGATATAAGGGGTGGAAAACTCTTTAAGGATTTATTCAGCTATATTTCGGAAATGAAAAGTGAAACAAATAAGTTTGAAATCCTTTTTATGGACTGTTCCGACGATGTGCTGTTAAAGAGGTATAAAGAGTCAAGGCGTTCCCATCCCCTTGCAAGGGGAGATCTTGCAACTGTAGGCATTAAGCGTGAGAGGGAAATGCTTAAGGATATCAAGAAACGTTCCGATTATATAATAGATACCAGCCATATGCTTACACGACAGTTAAGGGCACAGCTTGGGGATATGTTTCTGGAAAACAAAAAGTTTGACAGTCTGATGATTACAGTCCTGAGCTTTGGCTTTAAGTATGGTATACCTACAGACGCTGATCTGGTGTTTGACGTAAGGTTTTTGCCTAATCCATTTTATATTGCCGAACTTAAACAACATACAGGCAATGACGTGGCAGTCAGGGACTATGTAATGAAGTTTGATGAGGCAAAAAAATTCCTTGCAATGCTTAATGAAATGCTGGAATTTCTTATACCTAACTATATTAAAGAAGGTAAAAATCAGCTTGTTATTGCCATCGGATGTACAGGTGGCAAGCACAGGAGCGTTACCCTTGCCAATGAGGTGTACAATAATCTGAAAAACAGAGGTCACAGTGTAGTTATAGCACATCGGGATATTGACAAGGATAGTAAGAGGTAGTATACTATAAAAATAGAAAAGGTGATGCTATGTCATTTTCCCAAGAGGTCAAGGCTGAGCTTTTAAAGCATACTGATACAGCCAGGCACTGCCTTATATCTTCATTATGTGCTATAGTCAATCTGTGTGGATTTTATGAAGATACTGATAGTTGTGTTGTTATTGCCAGTGAAAATCAGTCGGTGGTGGAACTGGCAGCTGAGCTGGTGGAAAAGCTTTTTGGTTCTAAGCCATACCTGACCTCATTTGAAAACAAACCTGCCATTGTCCTGCTTGAGGCTGATGCGGACAATGTGCTGTCCTCCTGTAGGCTTTCTGACAGGGAGGATCGGGCAGAACAGCCCATAGATCCCCTTGTGGTAGCTTCGGACTGCTGCAAAAGAGCTTATTTGCGTACAGCTTTTATATGCTGCGGTTCCGTTACCGATCCGGAAAAGACCTATCATCTGGAGTTTGTAAATAATGACTATTATCACGCCCTCGGTCTGAAGGAGCTTGTGGCATACTTCGGTATCGAGGCAAAGATTATTGAACGTAAAAACCACTATGTTCTCTACCTTAAGGAAGGGGAACAGATAGTAGATATGCTTAATCTTATTACAGCCCATAAGGCACTTATGGAGTATGAAAATAAGCGTATCCTTAAAGAAGTGCGTAATAACGTCAATAGAATTGTAAACTGTGAGACCGCTAACCTTAACAAGGTTGTGTCAGCCTCGGTCAAACAGAGAGAAGCCATAGAATATATAAAGGAAAAGGTTGGTTTCTCCCATTTATCTCCGCAGTTGGAGGAAGTTGCAAGGGCGCGGCTGGAAAATCCCGATATGAGCTTGAAGGAGCTTGGCGCTTTGCTTAATCCCCCTGTCGGTAAGTCGGGTGTAAACCATAGGTTAAAAAAAATTTGTGAAATTGCTGAACAGCTTAAGGGGGAAAATTAAGATGGTTAAAAAGCAAGTTACCGTAGGCTCAAGCATGGGTGAAAGACCTATTGCCATGTTGGTTCAGACAGCAGGCAGATATGCAAGCAGCCTTCACCTCCAGATGGAGAATAAAAATATTAATCTTAAAAGTATAATGGGCGTTATTTCAATAGGCGCTCTGGGTGGCCATGAGGTTGTTATTACGGCAGACGGCCCTGATGAAACAGAGGCATGCGAGGCTATAGTGGAATTTCTTGCATAAATCTACATATTACTAAAGAGAGTATTTTTCTTTAGGCTAATGACTTTGAACAAGAGGAGTAATTACAGGCACGTGTCAGAGAGGAGCACCCACAGGCTGAAAGGTGATCTCATGAAAGCAGTAATGAAGGTAGCTTGGGAGTCGGTGTACTGATACCCGTTGAGGGGGCAGGTATACCCGTATGCCGCGTTAAGGCGTTGAGTGCCCGGATTTCGGGAAATAAGGTGGTACCGCGATGTCATTCGTCCTTGTGACTTGTGACATCGCTTTTATTATGCAATTATAGGAGGAAATTTTAATGTACAAGGAGCTTGCCAAAAATTATGATCCGTCCATTGAGGATAGGATATATCAAAAATGGCTTGATAAAAATTATTTCCATGCGGAGCCGGATAAGAGTAAAAAACCATTTACTATTGTTATTCCGCCTCCAAACATTACAGGACAGCTGCACATGGGTCATGCACTTGACAATACAATGCAGGATATACTTATTCGTTTTAAGAGAATGCAGGGATATAATGCATTGTGGATACCGGGTACCGATCATGCCAGTATTTCCACTGAGGTTAAGATAATCAACAAAATGGCAGAGGAAGGTATCACCAAGGCGGATATCGGCAGAGAGGGCTTTTTAAAACGTGCCTGGGAATGGAAGGCAGAGTACGGCAGTACTATCCTTAATCAGCTTAAAAAGCTTGGTTCATCCTGCGATTGGGAGAGAGAACGCTTTACAATGGACGAGGGCCTGTCAAATGCAGTTCTTACGGTATTTGAAAGGCTCTATAACAAGGGTTATATCTATCGTGGAGAAAAGCTTATTAACTGGTGTCCAAAGTGTCAAACTACTATTTCTGATGCAGAGGTTAATCATGAGGATAAGCAGGGACATTTCTGGCATATTAAGTACCCTATAAAGGGCACAGACAGATTTCTTGAGTTTGCTACTACCCGTCCCGAAACCATGTTAGGTGATACTGCCATAGCAGTACATCCCGATGATGAACGTTATAAGGATATAGTGGGTATGACTTGTATCGTACCTTTCGTAGACAGGGAAATACCTATTATTGCAGATGAATATGTTGATATGGAATTTGGTACAGGTGTAGTTAAGATAACTCCTGCCCATGACCCTAATGATTTTGAAGTGGGTGAAAGACACTCACTGCCAAAGATAAATATTTTAAATGATGACGGTACCATTAACTCAAACGGAGGTAAGTTTGAGGGAATGGATCGTTATGAGGCAAGAAAGCTCATTATTGAGGAGCTTGACAAGATGGGCCTTTTCATCAGGGTTGAGGATATTACCCATGCAGTAGGTGTACATGACCGCTGTAATGAGGTTATCGAGCCTATGATCAAAAAGCAGTGGTTCGTTAAGATGGAGGATATGGCCAAGCCTGCTATTGATGCACTTAAAAACGGCGACTTAAGGTTTGTTCCGGAACGTTTCGGTAAGATATATCTCCATTGGCTTGAAAACATCAAGGACTGGTGTATATCAAGACAGCTCTGGTGGGGACATAGAATACCTGCCTATTACTGTGACTGCGGCAATGTGGTTGTAAGCAGGACACAGCCTGAAAAGTGTCCTAAATGCGGCTCAACCCATTTAGTACAGGATGAGGATACCCTTGATACATGGTTCTCCTCAGCACTCTGGCCATTTTCTACCCTTGGCTGGCCTGAAAAGACTCCTGAATTTGAGCACTTCTATCCTACAAGTGTCCTTGTAACGGGTTATGATATAATCTTCTTCTGGGTAGTACGTATGGTATTTTCTGGTCTTGAACAGACAGGACAGGTACCATTTAAGGATGTTTTAATCCATGGACTTGTAAGGGATTCACAGGGTAGAAAAATGAGCAAATCCCTGGGCAATGGTATTGATCCTCTGGAGGTTATTAACAAATACGGTGCAGATGCCCTCAGACTTATGCTGATTACAGGTAATGCTCCGGGAAATGATATGCGTTTCTATTGGGAGAGAGTTGAAGCAAGCCGTAACTTTGCCAATAAGGTATGGAATGCAACCCGTTTTGTTATGATGAACTTTGACGGCGGCGAAGATGATACCTCAGCTGAGCTTACATCTGCCGATAAGTGGATTTTGTCAAGGGTCAACAAGGTTGTTAAGGAAGTTACCGATAACCTTGAGTCATATGAGCTGGGTATAGCATCCCAGAAGATACAGGACTTCATATGGGATGAGTTCTGCGACTGGTATATTGAAATGGTTAAACCACGCCTTTACAATAAGGAAGATCCTACAAGGAATGCAGCTCTTGCAACTTTAAAACGTGTGCTTATTACAGCCATGAAGCTCCTTCATCCATTTATGCCATTTATTACTGAGGAGATATTTACTACCATACAGAGCGACGAGGAAACCATTATGCTTTCAAAGTGGCCTGAATATGATCCAGACCTTAACTTTGAGGATGACGAAAGAGCCATTGCACTTATGATGGATGCCGTTAAGGGTATAAGAAATACCCGTACAGGTATGAATGTACCTCCAAGTAAAAAGGCTAAGGTATATGTAGTAAGTTCCAATAAGGATGTAAGGGATATATTTGAAAACGGTAAAGTATTCTTTGCCACCCTTGCCTTTGCAAGTGAGGTTATTGTACAGGCTGATAAGACAGGTATAGGAGAAGATGCAGTATCCGTAGTTGTAAAGGACTGTGTAGTTTACATGCCATTTACCGAGCTTGTTGATATTGATAAGGAGATAGAAAGACTTACCAAGGAAAGGGATAAGCTTGTTAAAGAGGTTGAACGTGTAGATAAAAAGCTTGCAAATCAAGGCTTTGTTTCAAAGGCTCCCGCTAAGGTTATAGAGGAAGAAAAGGAAAAACAGGCTAAGTACACTGCTATGCTTAAGGGTGTAGAAGAACAGCTTGCTAATCTTAAAAAGTAAAAAAAGTTATATTAAGGGCACGGTATTTACCGTGCCTCAGACTGTCAATAAACCCATAAAATGGTTTACTTTTTGAATTAAATAAATATCTAGCCTGCATTTTCAGGTAATTTTAAGCGTCGCAGACTTTAATCCGCAGGACGGGCTTTGCCCGTTCGAGGGTATAACAAGAGTGTCGAAAAGAGGTTTATGACCTCTTTGAGGCACGGTTTGTTACTTCAATGGTGGGTACGCTAGTACCCCATACTGCAAGAAATGTGTGCATTTCTTGCAAGCGTGTCGGCTTTTTCGACACGCTGGGGCACGGTGTTTACCGTGCCTTTTTTAAAAGGCTTTGTGTCCTTGACTTCAGTACGAATTCGTGCTATACTGTTTAATACGAATTCGTACTTTTAATGGAGGAAATATGAAGGAGCTTAAATCTTATATCAGGGAATTGACCTATATTTTAAACAAGATAGACGGACAGTATTATTTTTGCGCAAAACATCTGGGACTTAAGGAAAATGAACTTGCAATCCTGTATGCTCTGGATGACGGCAGACAGCATACCCAAAAGGAAATAGGTGAATTTTGGCTTATTCCCAAGACTACTGTAAATACCATAGTCAGGCAATATGTAAAGGATGGTTATATTACCCTTACCTGTGAGAAAAAGAGTAAGGAAAAGATTATAGAGTTGACTGAAAGGGGCAGGGAATATGCTTCCCTTATGTTAAAAAATGTATATGAGGCTGAAGAATGTGCCATGGATTTGACACTCAGGGAGTATTCAAATGAATTTATTAAAGCTTTGGAATGCTTTTCAGAGCATTTAAGCCGGGAATTTGACCTGTATATACAAAAGGAGGGAGAAAAGTCGTGAGTTCAAAGAATTTATTTGCGGATACCCCACCTGTTAAGTTATTCTTTATAGCGGTTATACCGGGTATAATCAGTATGCTTGCCTCATCCCTTTACGGACTTATTGACGGCGTGTTTGTGGGTCGAATTTTGGGAGATACTCCCTTTGCGGCACTTAATCTTGCATTTCCCTTTGTGGTTATAAATTTTTCCCTTGCTGATCTTATAGGTGTAGGTTCTTCTGTTCCTATTTCCATCAGTCTGGGGAAAGGTGAAGAAGATAAGGCTAATAATTACTTTACCTGTGCCTGTATTATGATAGTAATTACCGGCCTGTTAATGGGAGCTTTATTGTATGCTGCTGCTCCTGTTCTTATTTCTTTAATGGGTGCGGAAGGGGAACTGAAAGTTTTTGCGGTGCGTTATCTCAGGGTATATGGTGTATGTTCACCGGTTACTACCATAGTCTTTGCTATGGATAATTACCTTCGTATCTGCGGCAGAGTACGTATCAGTATGGTCCTTAATATAGGTATGGCTGTTATAAGTGCAGTGCTTGAGTATATTCTGCTTGGTGTTTTGGGCTGGGATATAAGGGGCGCTGCTATTGCTACCTGTGGCGGTATGTGTGTATGTGCAGTTACTGCTTTTATGCTGTTTGTACGGGGGAATATGCAGCTTAAACTGTGTCGTCCCAGGTTTGAAATATCCATGATTAAACAGATTGTTGTATGCGGAAGTCCTAATTTCCTTAATAATATAGCAGGAAGGCTTACCTCTGTTATTATGAATGTTGTGCTGTTGGGTATGGGAGGGGAATCTGCTGTTTCCATTTATGGCATACTTATGTATATTAATGAGTTTGTACAGCCCATATTATATGGCATCTGTGATTCTTTGCAGCCCGCTGTTGGTTTCAACTGGGGTGCAGCTGACTATAAACGGGTTTCTGCCATTGAAAAATGCTGCTTTACCGCTGCGGCTTTGGTTTCCATTATAGCATCAGCTGTCATATTTTTGATACCTGAACAGCTTGCTTCCCTCTTTGTTGCAGGTTCTGGCAGAGGGTTGATTGTTGCGGCAGGGGAAGCATTAAGTCTTTTTTCACTTACTTATATTACAAGATGGTTCTCATTTGCGGCCCAAAGCTATATGCTTGCTGTTGACAGACCCATTTCAGCTTCAATTATATCCTTTTCTACAGCTTTTATTTTTCCCGTGGTGCTTATAGGAGTACTTTATCCCATGGGACTTACCGGACTGTGGCTTAACTTTGCTGCGACTTCTTTGCTTGCGGCAATACTTGCCATAGGTGTTATGATTGTCTTTGCAAAGGATTTAAAAGAAAGAAAATTATCAAATTAAAATTACGGGCTGTTATATTCTGCAATATGTAACAGCCCCCTTTAAGTTAAATTAGCATTTTGGATATGTTTTTTTTTCGTTGGTGCGACCTATGAAATAACTAACACTTGTATGGTGAAAGTCAGCTATTTTGGAGAGAATTTCAATGGGTATGGCTCTTTTCGTATCGCAAATAGGTTTTTGGGGTTATGTTTAAAACCTTAGCTGTATATATGAGTCTTTTTAATGAAATAGGGCAGTATTGTTTTACTAACAGTGTTGCCCTGTTTTTATAGTATAATATGTTTTATATATAAAAATATTTTTGTAAAAGATGAAACTTATTTACTTGTTGATATATTTTATTCAAATAAAAAAAGTTCCCAAATAAAACGGGAACTTTATTTTTTATTTCTTTTTTGCAGCTTTTTTGGCGGCTTTTTCTTTAGCCTTCTTTTCTTTAGCCTTTGCCTTCATTTCGGCAGGGGACTTCATACCAGCTACACTTACTATATACATACCTGCAATATCAATCTTCACTGATTTTTTAAGTGGCAGGGCGTTATATACATTTTTGTCGCATATAAGTGTTATTATCTGTGGACCTATCTTGACCTGTGCAAAATACATTTTGATAAGTTTTGCACGTTTTGGAATGTTTTCCATTACTGCCTTAGGCATATGGACATTGGTTATTTTATCCCGTCTTTTATCTATGATATAGGCGGTCTGAGTCATTTTTTGCCTCTGGATCATTTCCTCCTGCTGGTCAAGTTTTTTATATGCCCAGCGATTAAGGAAGAAGAATCCTGCAACAATAACTACAACCAACAATATTATTAAAAGAAGTATGTCGGGTAAGGTCATTTAAAATCCTCCTTTACTATATATCATATCTATAATATACCAATTAAGGGGGATTAGTCAACTATTAATTTAAAGCTATATGCTTAAGGAGGCTTTCCGCAAGGGCGGAGCTTATTATTTCCGAAAGTGTTATTACTTCCCTGAGCCTTACCGTTGAAAGATTTGTCAGTGTGTTGCCGTGACAGGAGCCTACTATACCGGTTATGGCAAGATTTCCTACGGCAGAAAGTGCCCTGTTGACACCTGCTCCGGGAACCACACTGCCCTCTGAAAGGGTTACTGAGCCAATGTGTGTACCCAGACAGGCATCTACAGCTATTATATAGGGATCAGAGGTAATCTGTGATATGGTATCTATAGTTGTTTTAAGGTTAAGGGCGTGTACGGGATTTTCAAGGGTTCCCAGTACGGATATTTTTTCCCCCAGTATGTTTTTAAGTTTGCTGCCTGTTATAGGGCCAAGGCAGTCTCCTGTTAGTCTGTCCGAGCCTATACAAAGTACCGTGGGAGAAACATCATGGGGTATACGTGCCCCTATAAGTTTGCTTAGGGAACTTACGGGCTGCTGATCCCTGGGATTTATATAATACACCAGTTTAGAAGTTGTCATTTCATCACCTATCTTTTTTATCTAGTGTGTGTTTATTTTGCAAAAATATGTACAGACATTAGCTAAAATGTGGTTATTGACAATATTTGGATAAAATTTGTTTTACGAAAGTGGGAATGGGGCGACAGTCTTTGGCAATCTTCTTAGGTATTAAGTGGTAGTATCTTAATGCAGTAATAAATAATACGTAAGAAGAAAGGGTGTTGATCATGAACGAAGAGGAAAAGACCATACTGCCTTCAAATGTTAAACAAATAGGCAGTATAACCGGAGGCTGCCGTATTTATATGGAAGATTATGCCTGTACATATTTACAACAGTATGCTCAGTGTGAGCCTGGCAGGGAAAAGGCGGCTTTTCTGGTGGGTAAAAGCTGTGAGGTTGATGGTGAAGAGGTACTTTTCATAAGCGGTGTTATAAAGGGTAAGTATACAGTCAGAAGGGGTGGCATGACAGAGCTTACCGAAAAAAGCTGGCAGTATGCGGACAAGCAGCTTAAAATGTACTTTGAGGGACTGTCTGTAATAGGCTGGGCATATATTCAGCCCGGCTTTGAGGACTATTTAAGTGACAGTCTTATGGACTATCAGCGCAGGTATGCCAAAAAGGGACTTAGCCTTTTGTTTCTGAATGATCCTACTGAAAAGGTCAGCAGTTTTTTCAAGTGGGATGAGGAGGGGGAAAGCTTTAATACAGTCAAGGGTTACCTTGTATATTACGAGAAAAACGAGGGCATGCACGAATATATGCTTGATAACAAACTTAAGACTGTGGTTAAGGAGGATACTGCAAGCAAGGATCCTACTACAGATGAAAAAATTACCCGTACTGTACGTTCTACAGATAATAACAGGACAAGGGTAAGGTCAGCGGAGCAAAAACGACTTTCAAACCTTTTGGGCAGTGTCAGCTTTGTAATGCTTCTTGTGTGCTTTGTAATGGGTGCAGGATTAATACGCAGTGATGAGCGTATTAATGTGCTGGAGCATGAGCTTAGCCTGCTCCAGAATGATATGGAGGGGGTTCAGAGTGTATTTGCCTCCCAGAACAGCGTACCTGTAACAGAAACATCTACCCAGGCTACAAGTGCGGAAACTACAACGGCAGTTACCACTACAGAGGCAAATAAAAAGGATGAATATGTCAGCTATACAGTTGAGGAGGGAGATACTCTGCTTAAAATTTGTAAAAATGAGTATGGCAACGATGACAGGGTAGAGGAAATAATGGAACTTAATGACATTGATGATCCTTCAAGGCTGTATGTAGGTATGGAGCTTAAGCTCCCACAGGAGTGATATTATGAGGGGTGAAATGGAGGCTGCTGCAACACTTGCACATGAGGTGAAAAATCCTCTTGCTCTTATAAGGGCTAATGTGGATTTGTTAAAGGCAGGGGCAAATGGTGAAGAGAGCAAAAAATGTATTGAGCTTATATACAGAGAGATAGATCGTATAAACAATGTTGTAACGGGTTATGTATTCAGCAAAGAAAATAGCGAAATAATTTTTATTGAGGATCTTATATGTGATGTTATTGATGAGTACCATGTAACCGACAATAAAAGTGTGGAGTTTGTTATTGAGGCTGCTGATGAGGAACTTTGTGTCAGAGCAAGCTACAGCAAACTTTGTATTCTGTTTTTCAATATTTATAAAAATGCCGTTGAAGCTGTGGAAGAAAAGGGGGTTATTATCACTGAAATAGAGGGAAATAATGAGCTTGTTACAGTTAAGGTTACAGATAATGGCAAAGGCCTTGATGAGGACATTGCAGATGCTGTAGGTCAGCCCTTTGTTAGCGGAAAGGAGGATGGAATGGGGCTTGGCATAGCTATCTGTAAGCGTATAGCTCAGGAATATGGCGGAGATGTCCGTCTTGAAAATGCAAAGGAGGGTGGTTGCAGGGCTGTGGTTACTCTTGCTGCCTGTAAAAAATAAAAAAAAGCTGCGGATAGGACTAATTTGTCACCGCAGCTTTTT
>CASFCZ010000102.1 GCA_949293325.1 uncultured Eubacteriales bacterium
TGCATAACAATCCTGCTGCACCGATAGGAGAAACATAGGTAAACTTACGAAAGGTTTCCTTTTTAATATCATCACACAAATAAGCGTCTATATCTGCCTGTCTTAAATCACTTTCCACAGCCTTAAGTCTGTCTTTAACGCTGCACTCCTGTTCTTTGCGGAGACCGAAATATATCTTGAATATCTCCGAAGGCTTTGAAATAACACCCGGAGATGATATAAAGCTGTAGATATATACACAGCCATCTGTAACGGTTACACCCGGTAGCTGTTCCTGCATCATCTCACCTGTGCCAAAGACATTAAGCAGTGGAATAACCACCGTACTGCTGTCAGATATGTCTCTGACAAAGTTAATTGCATCATTAATTGAATAATATTTTACACAAACAAAAATAACATCGGCTTTGCCTGTAAAATCCTCCATTGTACAGGCATTTACCTTAACATTAAAACTTCCCTTTTCGGCAGAATTTACCCTAAGTCCCCTTTCTTTGATTTCCTTAAGGTGTTCTCCCCTTGCAATTACAGTAACATCATTTCCATTAATGGCAAGGTAACCTGCAAGACAGCCTCCTACGCCTCCTGCTCCCACAACAACATATTTCATAGCTCTGACCTCCGTTTCTTATGCCAATTATAACATAGGATTTATATTAAGGCAAACAAAAAAGCCGATCATTACAAATCGGCTTTAGTGGAACAACTTTGTTATTGCAATTTCATCAGCTTTGCTGCATTATTATAAAAAATATCCTCCATCTCTTTTTCATTTGCACCACTGGTAAGTACCTTTTGTATCTCTACACTGGGATGATGAAATGGTGTATCTGTACCAAACATTATCCTGTCATGTCCTACGGTATCATACGCCTCCTTAATCTTTACACTCATAGGCATACCTGACATTTCAAGGTAGATATTGGGCACACGTCTTGCCATCTTAAGAGCTGCATCTATATATACCCCATGACCGTGACCCATATGTATCATAACCGTTTTTACATTAGGAAAGTGCTCTGCCAGAAGGGCAATGCTCCATGGCAGTGAATAGGGTGGATGTCCGCTGTGTATAAATACAGGAATATCCAGCTCCTCTGCCCGCTCCATAATCGGGTACAGTATTTCGCTGTCTGCAACATAGGCCATTTTAAGGGGATTAAGTTTAACCCCCTTAAAGCCGCAATCATTGATATAATGATTAAGCATATCAACGGCTTTTTTACCATCATGGGGATTAAGATAAACAAGGGGCAAAACCCTGTCCGGAAACCTTTTAAAGGCATGGAGGGTATCCTCATTTGTATTATTATCGACACTGCACAGTATTGTCTTTTCTATTTCATACTCATCCATAAGGGATATAAGTCTGTCCTCGTCTATGGAAAAGCCTGCCCAACCTCCGAAACTACCTACATGTGAATGTGCATCTATTTTTTTCATAATTACATCTCCCTGAGCTTATTAATCAGATTGCTTTTCTTTAAAAAAGCTATAATAACTGCCGCTATAATAATGCCAAATATACTCTGGAACACAAGACCCGGAATTCTTGTAAGTGCATAAGCAATACCATACATAGGCAGCTTAACCACAGTGTAAAGTACCACCTGTGCCACGCCTCCTACAAAGGCACCAATCAGCCAGCCAAAGCGGAGCTTTGGAAAAAGTCTGTAGGTAATAAATCCCATAATAAGAGCCATAATGCCTTTAATAAAAAATGTTGGCAAAATCCACTGGGCATAACCACCCATAAGATCGGCAAGGGCTGCGCCAAGACCACCTGCAAGGGCACCTCTTTTGCTGCCAAGAATAAGTACAGCTACAAATATAAAGCAATCCCCCAGATGGGTATAACCATCAGGTGCCGGTATTTTTATAACATAAGTTGCAAGGAAAACAAGGGCTGCCATAATAGCCGTCCTGGTAATGGACTTTACATCGGTATCCCTGTAAGCAACAGATTTTAACTTTGTTTCTGACTTCATACAAAACCGCCTCTCTCTTATATTTTGAATAGATAATACCACTCCGAAAACAGAAAGTCTACCGTTTCCAAATATTGTACCGATACAATATATCCTGTGTACTGTGCCTATGATTTATTTTAAAAAAAAGTATTGCATTTTATCAATTCTATGCTAAAATTTTATTCTATGCTTAAGAAAAAAACCTATGGAGGCTTTAAAATGGAAGTGTATGATAACTCTGCCAAAGGCGTATTTAAAATGTCCATCCCCATATTCTTTGAGCTGCTTTTACAGCTTATGGTAGGTAACATGGATCAGATAATGGTAAGCCGTGTATCTCAGAACTCAGTGGCAGCAATAGGCAATGCCAATCAGGTAATGAATATTATTATCATTGTGCTTAACTCAATGAGTGTTGCTACCACAATAATGATTTCAAAAGCAATGGGTGCAGGAGAAAAAAGCAGGAGTAAAGTAGTGGCAAGTGTATCCGTGGCTGTTATGCTGGTATTCAGTATACTGGTAACTGCAATGCTTGCCCTGTGGAGAGTACCCCTCTTTAAGCTCCTTAATGTGCCTGATGAAATTATGGGTGAAACCTCTGCCTTTATAATGGTAGTAGGCTCTTTTATTGTGGTGCAGGCAATATATATGGTAATAGCCTCAATACTCCGCAGCTACAACAAAATGAAGGAAATCATGGTGGTTGCCATTATTATGAACCTTATAAATATTATAGGTAATGCCATTCTTATAAACGGACTTATAGGTGCTCCAAAACTTGGTATAATGGGTGCTGCCATTTCCACTGATTTCAGTAAACTCCTTGGACTTATACTGATTATTTTCGTACTTATTAAAAAGACAGATATGAACCTTGACTTCTTTAAAATGCAGGGCATGACTCCACGATCTCTTAAGGAGCTATTGTACATAGCCCTGCCTTCCGGAGGAGAGGCAATGAGTTACAATCTTTCCCAGCTTTGTCTGCAAAGGTTTATTAATGCATTCGGCACAATAGTAATCAACACAAAGGTATACTGCTATATTCTAGCAAACATAGCCTATGTGTACTCCATGGCCATTGCCCAGGCAACACAGGTAATAACAGGATACCTTATGGGAAAATGCGACTACAAAAGCATTGAGGTAAGGGTTCGCACATCGGTAATAATATCAATTTTAGTATCCGTTTCCCTTACAGTAATAATGTATTTTAACAGCGATATTGTACTGAGTATGTTTACAAGTGAGGAGGCTGTCCTCGAGCTGGGCAAAAAAATACTTCTTGTTGAGATAATACTTGAGATAGGCCGTTCCGTAAACATTACAATGGTAAAATGCCTTGTGGCAACAGGAGATGTAAACTTTCCAATGACTGTAAGCGTATTTTCCGTATGGCTTATAGCTGTTGGCCTGGGATATGTATTTGGAGTTGCCCTGGGACTGGGGCTTGTGGGCATATGGATAGCCATGGCATGTGACGAATGTCTTCGTGCAATAGTATTTGTAATAAGATTCAGGACAGGGAAATGGAAGATAATTTAAAAATTACTTCAACTTTAGCAAAAAGTACTTGATTTTTGGGCTGAAAAATAATATAATTTTTTTATATACTCATGGTATATGTGAGATTAGACGAGATTAATTAGTTAAGACGAGAGGAGAAAACTGAATATGATTACAATGAAGCAGGCTATTGATAAGGTAGTAAGAGGAAATGACCTTACAAGATCAGAGGCTGAGGAAGTAATGGGCATTATGCTTGGAGGCAACGCCACACAGGCACAGCTTGGAAGCTTCCTTACCACCCTGAGAATTAAGGGTGAAACCATTGACGAAATAGTGGGATGTGCAAAGGTAATGCAGGCTAAGGGCGAACATGTTACACCACAGGTACAGGGCAATTATATTGACCTTGTAGGCACAGGCGGTGACGGCACAAACACCTTTAATATTTCTACCACCTCTGCTTTTGTGGCAGCTGCTGCAGGAGTACCTGTTGCAAAGCATGGCAACAGAGCAATATCCAGCAAAAGCGGTGCTGCAGATGTCCTTGAAGCCCTTGGTGTAAATATTATGCTTGAGGCACCACAGGTACAGTCCTGTATAGAGGAAGTGGGCATTGGCTTTATGTTTGCCCAGATATTCAATAAGTCCATGAAAAATGTAGGTCAGGCAAGGAACGATATGGGTATAAGAACCATATTCAATATTCTGGGACCTATTTCAAACCCATCCAATGCCAAGGCTGCTTTGATAGGTGTATTTTCAGCTGAACTTACAGAGCCTATTGCACATGCTATGCTGGAAATGGGAGTTGAACGTGCCATGATAGTATCCGGTTGTGACGGAATGGACGAAATAACCCTTACAGGCAAAACAACTGTTGCAGAGATAAAGGACGGGGCTGTAAGCTGCTACGAGCTTGATCCAATGGACTATGGCTTTGACTATGTTACAAGTAAAGAACTTAAGGGAGGTCAGGGCTGTGAAAATGCTGAATTTACCAAGGAAGTATTAAGGGGTGAGCTGGGAGCTAAGCGTAATGTTGTACTCCTTAATGCAGGCGCCGCAATATATGTAGGCGGTCGTGCGGAAAGCCTTGCCGAAGGCATTGATCTTGCAAAGGCTGTTATTGACAGAGGTCTTGCACTTAATAAGCTTAATGAGCTTGTGGAATATACCAACAGATGATAGATTCGGGGCTGTAATCAGCCCCTTTTTTTAATAAAAGGAGAATGAATATGAAACTGCCTAAGTATGGCGTAGCTGCCGCATCTGCACTCGCCCTTATGTACATACTGTATATTGTTTACTGCCTTATAACAGGTAATGAACTTAATAACGGAGAGATAGGCATGGGTATTACCTTTGTGGTATGTGTAGGTGCCATACTTGCCTTTGATCACAGGCATAAAAACGATGATGAGGAATAAAAAAATGATGTCCCCTGCATACATTGCACAGGACATCATTTTTATTTACTGTCTTTTAATATTACAGGAATATGGCATTTAAGTAAATAGCCCATTACCTAATAAATCCGTTTATTGAATATTTTATTTTGTCAACAACATTCTATCGTTATCAAATACCTTATTCCTCTTTAAGGAATACATATTAAGTACATCATCAAGGGACATAGCCGCCCTTTCGCTGCCGCTTACATCAAGGATAATACCTCCCTCATCCATCATAATGGTACGGTTACCCGTAACCAGAGCCGATGAAAGGTTATGGGTTATCATAAGGGTTGTAAGCTTGTTTTTATTGACAATATTATTTGTTATTTCCATTACCTTTTCCGCCGTAGCCGGGTCAAGGGCTGCTGTATGCTCATCAAGCAAAAGAAGCTTAGGAGGTACAAGGGTACACATAAGGAGGGTAACAACCTGACGCTGACCTCCCGAAAGAAGTCCCACCTTAGTCTTCATCCTGTCCTCAAGACCCATACCAAACTCCGCAAGGGCATCCCTGAACATTGACCTGTCCTTTTTGGTTACGGCAAAAGCAAGACGACCCTTCCTGGCACGGGCATAGGCAAGGGCAATATTTTCCTCTATGGTAAGATTAGGGGCAGTACCCTTCATAGGATCCTGAAATACTCTGCCTATGATAGAGGCACGCTTATATTCAGGCAGAAAGCTTATATCCCTGCCGTCAAGAATAACATTACCGCTATCCAGCCAGAAGCTACCGCAAATAGCGTTAAACAGCGTGGACTTTCCTGCACCGTTTGAACCTACAATAGTTACATAATCCCCATCCTTAAGAGTAAGGCTTAAGTTATTAAGGGCAGTATGCTCATTTGGAGTACCCTTTGAAAAAACCTTAACTGCACTTTTAATCTCCAGCATTTTTCAAAGCCTCCCTCTTTATTTTCCTGCGTTCTGCATGGTATCTGATGGTAGGCAGGGAAAGTGCCGCCGCCACTATCACCGCCGAAACCAGCTTAAGCATAAAGGCAGGGAATATACTTGAATTAATGGCAACAGCCACAATAAGCCTGTAGACTATACTGCCTGCAAGAGCCGATACAAAGCCTATGCTTACACCTCTCCTGCCTATAAGTGCCTCACCTATAATAACAGAGGCAAGTCCTACAACAAGGATACCTACACCTGAGTTAATATCCGCAAAGCCCTGATACTGGGAAAGAAGTCCTCCCGAAAGGGCGATAAGTGCATTACTTATGGCAAGGGCAAGGATTTTAGTGGCATCAACATTAATTGAGGATGCACTTACCATATCCTCATTATCACCTGTAGCCCTGATGCACAGTCCTGTCTGGGTCTTGAAAAAGAGGATAATAATCACAAGCACTATTATAGCCGCAAGAGCCGAAACAATAAGCTTTGCTGCATCCTGTGTAAGACCCATATTCTGTACCAGCTTAAAAACTGTATCATTTGCAATAAGTGATACATTGGAGCTTTTATTCATCACCAGCAGATTAATTGAGTACAGTCCGCTCATGGTGAGTATTCCCGAAAGTACGGGGTGTACCCTAAGCTTTGTCTGTATAAGACCGGTTACAATACCTGCGCCAAGGCCTGCAACAAAGGCAAGTATCAGTCCCAGAACAGGGTGACCTGCAACTGTAACCATGGCTGACACTGCAAGTCCGAAGGTAAAGCTGCCTTCTGCAGTAAGGTCAGGAATATTAAGTATTCTGAAGCTTATGTATATGCCAAGGGCAAGCAGAGCATAAATAAAGCCCTGTTGCAGAGATCCCATTAAAAGCAGCATTTTATCCCTCCATTATTACTGTGCATCCTCCACAAACTGAAGGCTTGCACTTTTTTCCTCATCAAAGGTAACACCAATAGCATCGGCAGTAGTCTTGTTGACAACGGTATTGGTTGCAGGGACTACCTCAGCAGGTACATCTGTAATAGGAGTACCCTCAAGGATTTCTATTGCCTTATCTGCTGAAATTGCACCAATTTCTCTGTCACTGATGGCTATAGTTGCAAAGGCACCGCTATCTACCATAACTGCGGAACTGCCATATACAGGTATGCCGTTAGCCCTTGCTATTTCTGTAACCATAGGCATGGCGTCCTGAATAACACTGTCGTTAGGTATAAATATAGCATCCACCTTACCCACAAGGGACTGGGCTGCCTGCTGTACCTCAGATGAGTTGGTTACAACTGCCTCAGTATAGCCAATACCCTGACTGTCAAGGTATTCCTTAGCATCCTTAACGGTATTTACTGAATTAATTTCGCTTGTATTATAAAGTATACCGTAATTTTTGCGGCCAGGTGTAAGATCATCGGAAAGAGCAAATATATCCTCCACAGGAATAGCATTTGAAGTACCTGTAGCATTTTTATCAGGCACTGCCATATCCGTAATTACCCCTGCACCTACAGGATCAGAAACTGCTACAAATACAACAGGTATACCACTTTCAAGATTTACCATCGCCTGGGTAGCGGGAGTAGCTACAGTACATACAAGATCCATACCGTTGCTTACCATACTCTGGCATATTGTATTTAAGTTAGTGGCATCACCCTGAGCAGTTTCATAGGTTATTTCACACTTATCCTCGGTATAGCCCTGCTCCCTGAGTCTGTCAATAAATCCCTCACGCATATCGTTAAAGGCACCGTTTTCCACCATCTGAATAACTCCCACCTTAATAACATCCCCATCAGCGGAAGCCGTATCTGTCGTCTCGGTTGTCTGCGTAGTATCAGTAGCAGTTGAACAGCCTGTCATAAGCATAGCTGTTGCTAAAATAATACCTGTAATAAATGTCACTTTCTTTTTCATGATAAATTCTCCTCTCATCTCATCATTTGTTATATGTTTCCAGCTCCTTAAAGGCAGCTGTAAGCATCTCTTCAGTAATTATGTATGGATAATGTGCTATATCAGAGGCATTAAGTATTGCAGGAAGAACCTCTTTAAGCTGATCCTCAGTAATCTCAATATCTTTAAGACTGACAGGCAGATCCACTGACCTGTTGAAGTCATATATACGTTTAAAGGCCTCATGGTTTTTGTCACATAAGAGCAGTATAAGGACACCAAAGCCCACCACCTCACCATGGAGATGTCTTTCCTCAATATGAGGATAGGCTGTAAGTGAATAAAATACAGCGTGGGCAAGTCCGCTGTTATAGTGAACAGTGTGTTCCAGTGTAAGCAGAATTGATGCCATGGCAGTAGTCACCACAATAGCAAGCACACACTGTTCCAGCTCATAGCCTGCTTTGCCCGCCTTGTTCTGGTCAAGGGCAGCTTTACCATACCTGAGTACAGGCTCAACACACATGGAGCTTATCCTTGCCCCCAGCTCAAAGTAATGGGGAAGCTCCTCTCCTCTGGAGGATACCGTTGCCTCAAAATACTTTGCATAGGTATCACCCATACCTGCCCACATATATTTATATGGAGCCTGAGCTATTATCCTTGTATTAATAAAGGCATGCTCAGGTGGTTTTTTAAAGAAAAAAGGGCCCTTAAAGGTCCCGTCAGCATTGTACATTATGGATACACTGGTACATGCCGCACAGGTAGATGCTATGGTCGGGAAGGTGAACACAGGCTTATTAAGCCTTATGCCTAAGCACTTACAGGTATCAAGAGCCTTACCACCGCCTACAGCAAAGATATAATCTGCCGCAAGAACCTCTGGTTTAGTCTCAAGAGCCTCAACATTTTCATAGCTTGCCTCACCGCCGTACCAAAGTTCGCCGGTAAGCTCAATGCCTGCCTCAAGGGCAGAGTGTCTTATTTCATCGGCAGCAGCCTCCCTTGCACGCTTGCCGCCTATAATAACAGCCCGCTTGCCAAAGGCCAAGCATACCTCACCTATCCTGTCATATACACCCTCACCTATTGAATAGGATGGCATATACACACTGTAATTGTCTAATCTCATCTAATCTCAACCTTTCTCAAAAAGTAATAAATTTATTATAATCCATAATAAACCACTTGTCAATATAACTTATATCACGAAAACATCCGTAATACCTTGCTTTTTAAACTAAATTGATAATTTATTAATCAGACAGCCGGAGAAAATTTAATCCCATACTGCACAGAACTCAATTAATTACTATGTATCGGTTTATTTAATAACCTGTACCAATAATGATTTGTCTGCTACATAAAGCAAAATCTGACATTATGCCCCATATATTTATCAAAGATATCCAAGATGTTCAAGAAGTATTTTACATCCCAGGAAGATAAGTACTATACCGCCAAATATTTCAGCCTTGGACTTATACTTAAGACCGAATATATTACCTATTTTAATACCTATTGCCGAAAGAACAAAGGTAATTACACCTATTGAAACAACAGATATAACAATACCCTTTGTACCAAGGTTAAGAAAGGCAAAGTTGACACCTATTGCAAGGGCATCAATACTGGTTGCAATGGCAAGGGGCAACATTACCTTAAAGGCAAAAGAGTCATTAAGTTCCTCTGCCTCGCCACAAGCTTCCTTTATCATACTTCCTCCTATAAGTACAAGCAGTACAAAGGCTATCCAATGATCAAAATTAGTAATAAGAGAACTGAACTGAACTCCCAATACATAACCTATTGCAGGCATAATTGCCTGAAAACCACCAAAGTACAATCCTGCAATTACCGCATGTTTAAGTTTAAGCTCCTTAACAGACAAGCCCTTGCACATAGACACATCGAAAGCGTCCATTGACAGGGCAACAGCGATTGCCAGCAGATCTATAGTATTCATAAAAAGACCTCCATATGTTAAAATAAGCATAAAAAAAGACGTACTACACCTGTATTAAACAGGTAAGTCTCGTCATTTAATACCAAGCCGGGAAAAAGCTTCCGATATGTCGACCGGTCACACATAGTGCCGACTACTCCCTTACGGTTTGAGGATATAATATCATAAGAGACATGCCATGTCAAGTATTTATTGTCAGGAATCGGAGCGAATAAGCAAATGTTTTTATATACAGATAAAAATACTTCTTTCTGAGTCACAACAACTTATTTGATATTTATAGCCCCACTTATCTTCATACAATTAAAAAAGCTATACCCATCATAGAGTATAGCCCTATAGATTAACATACAACTCTCCAAAAAACATTTGTCAACCTACAACTATATTTTACAGCATGATACCATACTTTGCAACAATTAATTTCCGTTTTAGTGTATATTTTTTCACCTAAACAGGAAAATATTTTAGTACACTACTTGTGAAAGCAGGTGATACTAATGGTGAACTTAGGCAATAAAATCAAGACCCTCAGAAACGAAAAACATCTTACCCAGAAACAACTGGCTCAACAGGTAGGGGTAGCAGTAAGTGCAATTTCCGCTTATGAATCCGGAACCCGTTATCCCTCATACGATACATTAATACATTTTGCCCGTATCTTTCACGTATCCACTGACTATCTTCTTGGATTGGATAAATGCAGGTACATAGATACAGCAGGACTGGACGAAAACGAAATAAATATACTGACACAACTTATAGATGTAATGAAAGAAAAAAAATAATAACAATTTGCTGACTTAATGTAAAAAATATTATCATTTCAAAAATTTGTATTGACAAATCTCGGAATATGTATTAATATATACTTACAAGTTGAGGGGATCAAAACAACTTGTAAAGCAATCCTAAAATTTTTATAAACCCTTTACCGAAAAAGCACCCTGTTCGCCTTAGGGTGCCTTTTTCATGTCTTTCAGCAGATTTAACCAATTAAACTGCCTACAATACAAATATATAATTTTCGCATTCTACCTCTATACAGCACTTTAGTCAGAAAATTTTAACTTTATCAAATGAATTTTCACCTGTACGAACAACTTTTATTGATATTATATCTTATCTTTATACTAAAAAACCTGCTGCAATATCCTTGCAGCAGGTACAATATTAATTATACTGTATCAAAAGGGATTTTATCATTCCTCTGAAGCAGCAGCTTCCTCATTTGGCAAC
Organism: uncultured Eubacteriales bacterium; assembly: GCA_949293325.1. Taxonomy (GTDB): domain Bacteria; phylum Bacillota; class Clostridia; order Lachnospirales; family CAG-274; genus CALWRD01. The sequence goes on from CASFCZ010000102.1 coordinate 10,948, forward strand.
AAAGTAACATAGGCCGAAACCACACAGTGATCCTTAACGTCAGTTACATTTATACGCATACCATTTGCCTCTATCTCAAACTTACTTCCGTCATCTGTAATAGATCCAAGACAGCCAAATATAAATCCGCCAAATGTATCATACTCATCATCAGGAATTGATACACCAAGTTCCTCACATACATCCTTTATGGATGCTTCACCAAGTATTCTCCATGTAAGGTCGTCCATCCTTTCGATGTCCTCATGATGGTTTTCTTCATCCTCATCAACAAGCTCACCCATAATCTGTTGAACCAGATCGTTAAGGGTAACTATACCACACATACCACCATACTCATCAATGACAACAGCAAAATAGTTTCTGGACTTCTTCATTTTTTCAAACATAACGTCAGCCTTAGTTGTTTCAAGCACAAACTGAGGTTCCTCAACACAGGTCTTCATAACATTATCCCTGCTCTTGTCCTTAATTCTGAAATAGTCCTTTACATCAAGTATGCCAATAACATTATCTGCATTGTCCTTACAAATAGGATACTTAGAGTGTCTTGAATTATTAATGGTATTTTCCCATTCGGTCATATCATCCTCTTCCCAAAGGACCTCAACTTCCTTACGATGGGTGCATATTTCTCCAACATCAATATCATCAAACTCAAATACGTTCTGAATAAATTCCTTTTCATCTGAGTCAATGGTACCCTTTTCACTACCTGCGTCTACCATCATCCTGATTTCTTCCTCTGTTACCTCGTCATCTTCCTCGTTAGGGTCAATACCGATTAACTTTAATACACCGCCGGTAGATACCGTAAGAAGCCATACAATAGGAGCAAACAACTTAGCAACAAAGGTAAGCAGACCTGCCAGTCCCAGAGCTATGGATTCAGTCTTTTTCATAGCCACACGCTTAGGTACAAGCTCGCCAAAGATAAGCGTAATATAAGAAAGAATAAGTGTAATGATAACTACAGATACTTTCCTTATAACCGCAACAGAAACATAAGCATCAATACCCAAATTCTGAGCAAGAGTTATAAAGTAATCTGCAAAGTTATCAGCTGCAAATGCACTTCCGAGGAAACCGGAAAGTGTAATGGCAATCTGTATAGTAGAAAGAAATCTTGATGGCTGACTGGTGAGCCACTGAAGCTTCATAGCCCTTTTATTTTTCTCTGCCGCCATCTTTTCTATCTTGGTATCATTCATAGATACTACTGCAATTTCAGCGCATGCAAATATTGCATTTGCCGCAATAAGTACAATCTGCATAAATATCTGCCAAATCAACGTGTTAGCACTCAAAGTAAAAACCTCCTAAAGTTTAAATAAGAATAAGATATATAAGGCTATGCTTTTACTTATACTCAAATAAGGCACAACCCTGACTTTACCACATCAAAAGTAGGCTATACCTCTTACTCCACGTCAATTTCTATTAAATAATACCTGCAACTGCCACACGGGTTACCGTCCATTAAAAAAATCACCAACCTTTAAATAATAAATGTAAAATTGTTAATATAATTAACTTGCTTAAGTATATCATAGAAAAAAAAGGCTGTCAACGGCAACATTATCCCTGTAAAAGCAAGTAAGGTCACTGTTTGGCAGCCAAAAGTTATTTTTTTAAATAAAGCTTATGAAATCTCCTTTTTTCTCTTTTTATCTTCCTTAATCAACGTTAAGTCCTGTACTGATAAGATAACTGCCAAGAGCAAAGGTCAAAATACAATTAAGCACAGATATCCCCGCCATCTTAATGCAGAATGATCCAAAATAAGTTACCATTCCCGATGCCGTATTAAGTCCATCCATATTGAATACACCAAGTAAATAAGCAAGAAGAATGGAAATAATAATCTCAGCCAATCCGATACCTACAAAGCCTATAAACACAAGGAGGTTTTTTCCTACATATACAAACTGTCCGAAACATATGGATGTATAAGCAAGTATGGATACTGCTGTACAATGGCAAATAAGCAAAACAGATAATTCTGCCAGTAAATATCCAAAATGGAATTCTTCCCCACTATTACCCATCAGATCACGTGCCACATCATTTATCTGAGAAAATCTGTCACCAAAAAGCAGAAAAAAACACACACAAAGAATGATAAAAATTATTATTGCACCATTCCATATAAGAGCAGAAACCGTCTTTGATAAAAAAAGCTTTGTCTTGCTTACGGGCAGCATATTCATAAAATGGCCTTCCTCAGCAAAAAGGTTTTGTGCAAACCACTGAGCAAGAGCAATAAATGTCATGATCAGACATATAAAGCATACCGCTCCCGTTACTCCCAGGGAACCCAGCTTGAATATGGTTACCCAATAGAAATTTGTATCATCAAAAAATCCCTCAAAGCCTGAACTCCAAAAAAATGTACTAAGGAGTGTAAATAACGCTATAATTCCACAGTACAGGGCTATTTTATACCATGTATTTTTAAGATCAAACTTAATTAATGTCAGCATCTGAAAGCCTCCCTGTAAAATCCGCTTACAGTCTTGCCATAGTCATTCATAATATCCTCGGCAGTCGAGGAAATCTTTATTTCACCCTTATGGATAATATAAACCTCATCAAGGATCTTTTCTATCTGTGAGGCTATGGCTGAAGTAATAAGCACACCACTGTTTTCATCACAGTTGGATATAATAGTCTTTATTATAAAATCCCTGCTCTTTGGCTCCACAGATACAATGGGATCATCAAGGAGATAAAGTTTTGCCTTTCTGCTCATAACAAGCACCGTTTCCACCTTTTGTATACTGCTACGTGAAAGATAACAGATCTTATCGTTAAGACTTATCTCTATCTTTTTAAATGCTGCAACTGCGCGCTTTGCATTAAAATCGGGATAAAAGCAGCGATACATCTCAACTATATCGCCTACTCTCTGCCTTGAATTCAAAAAAGGATACTCCGGAAGATAGCTTATATCTTTAAGTTTCATGGGCTTTCCGTCTATAAGTACACTGCCACTGTTTTTACGGGAAAGTGAACAGATCAACTTTGCAAGGGTAGTCTTGCCTGCCCCCTCAGGTCCAAGTACAGCTGCAATATGCCCCTTTTTAACCGTAAGGCTTACATTTTTCAGCGCCTCTCTCATGCCATACTTTTTACAGAGATCAACACATTCAAGGGCATATATATTTCTATCTGATTTAACATTATCTTTTTCCATATCCATTCCACTCACAACTACATATCTTTTTTTCTTAACTTTATAACAAATCTTATCAGAATCACCACAAGAGTAAGTACTCCTGTAAAGGCACTTACACCAATAAGCAAAGGCAGGGAGCTTTTCCCCTTATAGGAATCCGGGCTGATGTTAAGCTCCACCCACAGCCTGTAACTACCATCATGTCTTTTATAAGTACCAAAGTCCTCTATATACATAGAGATATTATCACCATACTCTCTGCGAATAAGGTTAATGTCATCCTCTGAAAGTCTGCCAAGAACAACAGTTTCACCCTCGGGACACAAACAGCTTACAACAGAGCCGGAAATTCCATTCCCCTTAGTTGTTATAAAAAGCATATCATCATAGGCATTAAGGTTAGATATTTTTTCCTGTGCTATAGGTTCATCACTGCCAGATACTACAGCTCTGTAACATTCCATATGTCTCATCTCCTTAACCAGCATCAAGCCACAGACAAGAATACATTTAAACATATTATCATGTTATTATATCATTAACAGATACATTTGTACAGCATTATAATTATATGTAATCAATGACGTGTTTCCCTGTCAACTATCTCATTATTATACTTTGAATACATTATCTTTTGTGTCTTATATAAACCATAGTATCCTGAAAGCATGTAACTGATGGCAATAGAAATAAAATAGTATGGCAGACCCTCTGTACCAAACATCTCAATACTCAACAGTATAGAGGTAATGGGGCAGTTAGTAACGCCGCAGAACACCGATACCATACCTATGGCAGAACAAAGACTTGGTGAGAGTCCCAAAATATATCCTGCCAAGCTGCCAAATGTAGCACCTATAAAAATTGATGGAAGTATCTCGCCGCCCTTATACCCACAGGCAAGGGTAATGGAAGTAAACACCATCTTCAGAGCAAATGCCTCATACTTAACCTCGCCTCGTACCGCTCTCCATATAGCATTCATATTGGTTCCATTGTAATCCCTTGTATCAAGGAGATAGGTAAGAGCAACAATAATACAACCACCTGTAAATATTCTTATATATGGGTTTTTAATCAGTCTGAAAAGTTCCTCTGTCTTATGCAGCATAATGCAGAATATAACGCTGACACCTGCACAAAGACAGGCAAGCAGGAGAGCATTTCCCGCCCCCACAACATCAAAGGATGATATACTGAATATATGAAATCTTTCCCCTGCCACATCAAATCTGCCTGCTATGTAGTTACTTGTAAGAGAGGCAATGGCACATGGCACAAGAGCCGCATAATTCATAATACCTATACTGATTACTTCTATAGAGAAAACAGCAGCTGCTACAGGCGTGCCGAAAAGAGCGGAAAAGGCAGCTGCCATACCACACATAATAAAAACTTTCCTGTCACCATCATCAAGTTTTAAAATACCACCTAAAAAGCTTCCGATGCTGCCTCCTATTTGAAGGGCTGCCCCTTCCCTTCCCGCTGAGCCTCCAAACAGGTGTGTCACTATAGTAGACACAAAAATAAGAGGCGTCATCTTAAGGGGGATCTTCTCTCCCGAGCTGACTGACTCCAGAATAAGATTTGTACCTCTGTCATTACTGTCATTTAGTATATTATAAAACCAGACTATGGCAAGCCCTGCAAAGGGAAGTCCGAATATTATCTGATCATGTCCCTCCCTGAATCTCACTGCCAAATGCAAAAGCTCATAAAAGGCTACACAGATAAGACCTATAATCACGCCGGAAAATGCCGAAAAGAATATCCACCTGACTAAAATAAATATTCTGTCAAAAATATGTTTAAAAAATCCCTTTATCTTATCCATAACAAACCTCCGAAATAAGGCTGAACCATTATAAAGCAATAGAACTTTACTTATGCTCATTATAGCAATATTTTATAATATGTGCAAAATATAGTCAACTCTTTTATTTTTTGTGCCAAATGCCGATTTTTATAAAATATTTATATAAGTGATTGATAAAATCAAATAAATATTGTATAATAGATGAAAGGTTTTTGCTTTTAACTTGGGGCAAACTCGAGATATAATATAAAAATGTAATGGTAAAGGGGGAGGAGTAGCATGAGTAGTGGCGATACACCCACCAGGATTACTCCCAATGAGCCTGCTGACGCTGCAAGAAATTGGGAAAGGGTTGCAAAAAAAGGCACTGAAATAATTCCTGCATACCTCAGCAAAATGGGCTATACTAAAATAGCCATAATAGGCTACACAGATATTGCTGCTAAACTGATAGAGCAGCTTAAGGATTCGGGTATTACTGTAAGCCTGTATGTAGATAAGGGTGATACCATACCCGATACATACGCTGGCATTTACAATGATATTGCATCAATGCTCAACAGTACAAGGAGCAATCTTATTATAGATACCGACTATAACAAGTTTTTATTAAGACGTGTATACTATGACAGATTCAATACAGAATCCTGTCTTCTTTCACAGCTTTTAATGAGGATGATGACAAACGAGCTTTTTAACTGGTATCTTGCAGACTATCCCTATCAGGATGAAATGCTTGATGACCTTATGTCCATCCTTGACGACAGGTATAAGAATATTGCCCTTATCGGCAACAGCAGCTTTATTGTAGATATATACAAAAAGTATTCTCCTGTAAAGCATGGTGTTATTGTACATATACCTATTGAAAATATCCGTATAACTGACTCAGGCAGAAGGTTTGATATACTCGGATACGATGATACCACCTTTGATGCAGTAGTATATATCGGAGTAAACAGTAATGTATTTTTCTTTCAGGATAATGACAAAGTAGAGCTTATTAACATAAATTCCATCTGTCAGGAGCTGGCAATGAGCTATGACCTTGCAACAGATGTACTTCCCACCCTTGAATCAAAGGGAATAAAGGTATTTACCTTCCTCTATCCTGAAATATACACACTTAACTATATGCTCAGAGCAAGGGGACTTCCTCCCTTTAAGCGTAAACCATATCTTCATGTTATGGCAAAGGATCCAAACTATGCAGAGGATGTAAAGCAGTTCTACAAAGAACTTTATTCCCCTGAATATGTGCAGGGTATACTTAAGCGTCCAAGTGTTGTTGAAGTAAACGGCTTAAGGCGGTATGCTGACTTCCATACCGATTATTACAACATAGTTGACGGAAAGAGGCTTACTACCCATACACCTCCCGAAACTGTACATACAGTACATTTTTTCGGCAAGTGTGTTGCAATGGGCAGATATGTTGAAGACAAGTATACCATTCCAAGCCAGTTACAAAGGTATATATGCCGGGATTTTGACGGCTATGAGGTAGTCAACTACGGTATAGAGGCTGATGTTGAGATAAATAAAAAGCTCAAAAACATCCGTTTCAAGGAAGGAGATATTATCATCCTTCTTTACCGCCACTATGAGGTATACCGCAGAAAGGGCATTGACGTAAATTATATGCTTGACCTCATACTAAAGGAAACTCAGGAACACAGGGAATACTTCCTTGATTCCCCTGAGCATTTTAACCATATCATAAACGGTAAAATAGCTGAGCAGATATTCAACACTATATCAGGTAGTCTTGAGGAGTATCTTCATCTTACTGATACAGGTCGATATTTCAGTTACAGCGATGATCCACAATCTGCATCCGATACCCTTGCCTCCTCTAACCCTGAACTTTATGAGTTTGTAAAGGAGCTTAGTCTTAAAAAACAGCCTATACCTGAGGGCGGCATAGCAGGCAGTATCGTTATGAACTGTAATCCATTTACTCTTGGTCACCGCTATCTTATTGAACAGGCAGCTTCCCAATGTGATGTGCTGTACATATTCGTAGTTGAGGAGGACAAGTCTGTGTTCTGTTTTGAGGACAGATTTAAGCTTGTTAAGGAAGGCACTGCCGATCTTGAAAATGTATTTGTTATGCCAAGCGGTAGTTTTATGATTTCAACCCTTACCTTCCCTGAATACTTTAACAAGGATGATCCAGGATCAGTTAAGGTGGATCCTTCCATGGATGTTGAAATATTCGGTAAATACATTGCACCTGCCCTTGACATAAAGGTACGTTTTGCAGGCGAAGAACCTCTTGATATGGTAACTAACCGCTATAATGAGACAATGAAGCGCATACTTCCTGCATACGGAGTAGAATTCAGAGTTATACCAAGAAAAGAAAGTAATGGAGCAGTAATAAGTGCAAGCCGTGTACGTCGTTGCCTTAAGGAAAAGGACTTTTTACAGATACGTAAGCTTGTTCCGGAAACAACTTTCAAATATCTACTGGAAAAATTTAATTAATTGGAGAGCTTATATGAAAAAAAGCCTTGTATGTATAATAATTGCCATTGTTCTGGCACTGACAGGAGCTGTAATGCAATTTATTGATGTTCAGCCGCCTGATTCTATAGGTGTTATAGGTGGTGCAGACGGTCCTACGGCAATATATGTAAATTCAGGCCTGTCAGGCAACTTTATTAACTATATTTCTATTACACTTTTAATACTTGGCATAATAATTGGTATTGTAGCAGGTATCATTTATGCAAAAAGCAAAAAATAACAAAAAGCAGCGATCTGAGATCGCTGCTTTTAAACTTTCAATAAACCTATAAAACGGTTAACTTTTTGAATTAAATAAATATCTAGCCTGCATTTTTAAGTAACTTAAAGCGTCGCAGACTTTAATCCGCAGGACGGGCTTTGCCCGTTCGAGGGTA
>CASFCZ010000103.1 GCA_949293325.1 uncultured Eubacteriales bacterium
CCCTGGACAATTCCTTTATTATACTGGATGAAGCTCAGAACACTACGCCGGAACAGATGAAAATGTTCCTTACAAGACTTGGTTATGGTTCTAAGGCAGTCATTACAGGTGATATTACACAAATCGACCTGCCAAGGGGTAAAAAGTCAGGACTGACAGAAGCCTCTGCTATCCTGAATAACATTGAAGGTATTTCCATATGCAAGCTTACCAACAAGGACGTAGTTCGACATCCACTGGTACAGAAAATAATCAACGCATACGAAAAGTTTGAGCAGAAAAAAACCAAGCAATAAGTCCTTTGAGGAGGGATTTTATTGATAGATCTATTTAAAAACCTTATTGTTGAAAACAGGCCGAAGACCTATAGAATAGTTAATTCCATACTCATTTTTATTGCTTTTATCGGTACCCTTTCTTTAATAATCAATGGGTCTTATATCAAGCAGGGCTATGATATAGCTGTTAATTCAATATCAGACAGGGACTTTTTTGCTCCCACTGATCTGATAAATGAAATAGCCACACAAAAACTTATTACTGCTGCACGGGATGAAGTATCTGATATATATTACCATGACTCGGACATTGATGAAGCAGTAACCGAAGAGATTGATTCCTTCTTTAATAACCTTAAAACTGACGATATTGAGGAAAAATTTACAGACAATACTACACCTGTTGGCATAACCACAAATATATTTCTGACTTATCCTCAGTATGATTACCTGGTTTCTCTCCCTGTCACCCAGTATGAGCAGTTTCGGACAAGTATAATGACTATAATACAAAACAGCCTTCAACAGGGTATCCGGTCCGATACACTTGATACCACCCTCACTTCAGTACGTGACTCTATCAGGGTATTACAGCTTGATACTACTGGCACGGAGACTGCCTTTAACATAATCTCTTCAGCACTTCAGCCTAATCTTATTGTAGACACAGAGGCTACCGAACAAGCAAAGGATGAAAAGGAGGCTGAAATCGAGCCTGTAAAGGTACTTGCAAATCAGAAAATAGTAGGGGAAGGAGAAATAATCACCGATGAGATATATTCTCTCCTTGAGCAGTCAGGCTATCTGCAAAAGAACGGTTTTTGGGAAAACATCGTACAGATTGCAGGTGTATTTACCCTGCTTTTAGTTGTTTTTTCCTTTGCTGTAGGTTATATAATGTTAGAGCACCAAAGGCTTTATTTGCATACGAATTCGGTACTTCTGCTATTTTCCTTATATGCCCTTGTAACTGTTCTTGCTTATATCATGAGCTCATTGCCCTATGTTTTTGTGCCTGTTGTGGCATTTACTATGCTTCTTGCAATTTTATACAGTGCATCCTTTGCATTTTTTATGAATTTACTTGTAAGCGTTATAACCATGCTTATTTACAGAGGAGATCTTTCCTACCTGATTTATTTCTGGCTATGCGGCAGCATAGTAAGTCTGACTCTTCAGCTTGCCAATGACAGAAACAGAATACTGCTTTGCGGTGCTTTCAGCTCTATTGTCTTTGTAATAGTTATGGTGGGCATACAAATGTTCTTTAATATTTATTGGAAAAATTATATATTAAGTTATGCCGCCTATTCATTTATTTCAGGGATTTTATCCATTATTATTTGCATTGGTTCACTACCGCTGCTTGAAAGTGCCTTTGGTATAGTAACGGACTACAAGCTTCAGGAGCTTGCACGTTCAAAACAGAAGTTAATGCGCAGATTAATGCTTGAAGCACCGGGCACATATCACCACAGTCTTATTGTGGCTAACCTTGCGGAGGCAGCTGCCTATGCTATAGGTGCAAATCCTACCATAGCACGTACAGGTGCTTATTATCACGATATAGGTAAGCTTTCCTGCCCGATGTATTTTGCCGAAAATATGCATGGCAATAATGTTCACGATTCCATGGATCCCTATGACAGTGCCAAAATAATACTTGCACACCCCTCTAACGGGGAGGAACTTGCTAAAAAGAACAAACTTCCCCCTGTTATAATCAACATGATAAAGGAACACCATGGGACAAGCCTTGTTAAGTTTTTCTACTATAAGCAATGTAAAGCAGCAGAGGCTGAACCCCACAAAATTCCAAAGCCACAGGAGTCTGATTTCAGATATAAAGGGCCTCTCCCTTCAAGCAGGGAGTCTGCTGTTGTTATGCTTGCAGATACGGTAGAAGCTGCTGTTCGCAGCTCCATATCAAAGGGTATGACAGAAAAGGAAGTTGATGACTTTATCAGACTGCTTATAAACGACAAATTAAATGACGGACAGCTTAAAAACAGCTGTCTTACAATCAATGATCTGGATAAAATAAGACTTGCCTTCCTTGAGATATTCAAAGGAATGTATCATGAAAGGGTGGCTTATCCAAATCAGAATAACAAGGAGCAATAAAATGCGTGTTTTATTTGATAATACAACAGATTTTAAACTTGACGAAGAACTAATTAAAACAGTAGTACAAGCCTCCCTTGACTACGAGAATATCAAGGATGATGCAGAAGTAAGCTTCACCCTTACAGATAACGAAACAATTCACAGGCTTAACATGAAACACCGAGGCATTGACCGACCTACGGATGTACTTTCATTTCCTCTGATTGACTTTACAACAGAGAATATTAATGCTATTGATGGAACTATTTATCTCGGGGATATAATCATCAGCATTGAAAAAGCCCTCTCTCAGGCAGAGGAATACGGTCACAGTATAGAAAGGGAGCTGGGATTTCTAACTGCCCACAGTATGCTTCATCTTCTTGGATATGACCACATGACTCCACAGGAGGAAAAGGTAATGTTTTCAAAACAGGAAGACATTTTAAATAAAATAGGACTAAAGAGGTAAATATATGGACAATAAACAGCTTATTAAGCTTGCACTTAAGGCTATGGAAAATGCCTATGTGCCTTACTCGGGATTTAAGGTGGGAGCTGCTCTGCTTACATCAGAAGGAAAGGCATATACAGGCTGTAATATTGAAAACATTTCATTTGGCGCTACAATATGTGCAGAAAGAACAGCCATGTTTAAGGCTATCTCCGAGGGAGAAACCTCCTTTGTAAAGCTTGCCGTAGTATCCTCTGCAGATAAAATTACCTTTCCATGCGGAATATGCAGACAGGTAATAAACGAGTTTATGCCTAATGGAGAAATAATATTATATGGCAATGGCAAAACAGAAATTTATTCTGTCAGTGAATTACTACCCCATAGTTTTGATAATGAATTTTAAGGTGATAAAATGGTTAGCTGGGAAGAACTTGAAAACTTTTGTAAAAGCTGTACACGATGCGGTCTCAGTACAACACGTACAAATGTAGTTATAGGCGACGGAAATCGAAATGCGGATATAATGTTTGTAGGGGAAGGTCCCGGAAGAAACGAGGATCTGCAAGGTGTACCCTTTGTAGGCGCAGCAGGGCATTTGCTTGATAAGATGCTCCTTTCCATATCCCTTACACGAAATGATGTATACATAGCCAATATAGTAAAATGCAGACCTCCACAAAACAGAGATCCCCTTCCGGAGGAGCAAAAGGCCTGTATTCCTCTTTTGCGATGTCAATATTGGCTGATACGTCCTAAAATACTGGTATGTCTGGGACGCATAGCAGCTCAGGCATTAATAGCACCCGATTTTCGAATAACAAGACAAAGAGGAATATGGTATGATAAAAACGGATGCAATGTTATTGCTACTTATCACCCCTCTGCATTGTTGCGAGATCCTTCAAAGCAAATTGATGCATGGAAGGATTTACAGCTTATAAGAAAAAAAATAGTTGAATTGAGGATTAACGATTATGAATAAAAACTTCCACTCTGGCTTTGTTTCACTTATAGGTCGACCCAATGTGGGTAAATCTACCCTCATGAACCTTATTGTAGGTGAAAAGATAGCTATTATGTCAAGCAAGCCACAGACAACAAGAAATCAAATACAATCCATATTGACTACAGATGAATATCAGATAGTATTTATAGACACTCCCGGTATACACAAGCCAAAGTCAAAACTTGGAAGCTATATGGTAAAAAGTGCGGAAACTACCTTCTCAAACGTGGACGTTATACTCTATCTGATTGAGCCATACGAAAAGATAAAGGACTCTGATATGGCAATAATAGAAAAGCTCCGCAGTACAAAGACTCCTGTATTTCTTATAATAAATAAAATAGATACAGTTGAAAAACCAGAGCTGTTAAAGGTTATAGATGCCTACAGCAAGGTATATGATTTTAAGGAGATAATACCAATATCTGCTCTTAAGGGCAGCAACAAGGATACTCTCCTTGATATGGTGGCAAAATATCTTCCCGAGGGTCCAAAATACTTTCCGGATGATATGATTACAGACCAGCCTGAAAGGCAGATAGTTGCCGAACTTATACGTGAAAAGGGATTAAGGCTTTTACAGGACGAAATACCCCACGGACTTGCAGTTGAAATAACCTCAATGAAGCAACGGGAAAAGTCCGATATAGTTGATATTGAAGCAACCATATACTGCGAAAGAGAGTCACACAAAGGAATTATAATCGGTAAACAGGGATTAATGCTTAAAAAGATAGGTTCAAATGCACGACATGATATAGAACGTCTTCTGGGTAACCCAGTAAATCTTCAACTCTGGATTAAGGTAAAAAAGGACTGGCGTGACAGTGACTTTTTGCTTAAAAATTTTGGATATGATTCAAAGCAAATTTAAGCAAATATCGACAAAATATGATATTTATATTTTTCCTGTAAATGGCTTATTATAATGATGGACAAATGACTTTGTATTTGTCAAGGCTGAAATTTACGGGTTTTATACCATTTTTTCAACAGTATATTAATTTTTCACAGGGCAACCCTAATGTTATAAATCAAGGGGGTCGATTATATGAAAGATTTATTTTGGAAACTGTTTGAAAAAAGCGGAAGCGTTGATGCATTCCTTGCTTACAGGGAATACAGAGAATATGAACAAACACCTGCAACAACCATTCTGTCGGATAAAAAGGACTGATAAATATGGCTCAATCCGTAATACGGGGGCTGATACTAAAAGAAGTTGCCCTGGGAGAGGCAGATAAGATTATTACCGTGTTGGTAAAGGGAGTTGGCAAACTATCCATCAGTGCAAAGGGTGCCCGAAGGACTAAAAGTCCATATTCAGGGGGCACCTCCCTGTTTACATATGCTGACTTTACCATAAAGACAGGCACTAAGCATCATTTCCTTATACAGAGTGATGTTATCAGCTCCTTTTACTCACTTACAAAGGATCTTAATACCCTTGCCTATGCAACATATATTCTTGAACTTGCAGAAAAGACTACATCAGAGGATATACCTGCCGATAACACTCTGTTTTTAACCGTCAGTTTATTACAGCGGCTTTCGGATTATAAAATAAGGCCTGAACTTGCCTCACCTATATTTATATTTAAGCTGTTACAATATAACGGTTTTATGCCGCATACAGAAGGATGTGTCCACTGTGGCAGGCCCCATGACTATCTTATTGATCCCTATGGAACTGTTTGTAAAAACTGTGCAGGCAAAGCCATAGGAGTAAATGAAACGGTTATTTATGCCATAAGATATATATTAGCTTCAGAGCCGCCTAAATTATTTAATTTTGAATTGGAAGATGAAGTGCTTAAACTACTCAGCAAAACAGCGGATATGATGCTTGATACACACTATGGCTTTAAGCTGAAATCAAAAAAATTTATCGACAGCCTAAATATATATTGACAAATATATTATCGGTGCTATAATGAATTTAATAAAATAATCTTCAGGGTTTGGTGAAATTCCATACCGGTGGTATAGCCCACGAGCCTTAACAGGCATGATTCGGTGTAATTCCGAAGCCGACGGTACAGTCCGGATGAAAGAAGATAGCATACTTTTATTTGTATCTTACCTTGGGATTATTCTCAAGGTTTTTTTATTGCAATTTTGCTATAGAAAAACCTGTAATAATCTTTTCAAGAGGTGGTTTATTTGAACTATATGAACTATGCAGTTGAGCTGGCAAAGAAAGGGATAGGAGCAGTTGACCCCAATCCCCTTGTTGGAGCTGTTATCGTCAGGGATGGGAGAATTATCGGCGAAGGTTATCATCAATTTTACGGAGGTCCCCACGCCGAAGTAAATGCCTTTGCCAATGCAACTGAGGATGTAAGTGGGGCTGATATGTATGTTACACTTGAACCCTGTGCCCACTATGGTAAAACACCGCCCTGTGCCGACAATATTGTAAGGCATAAAATAAAACGGGCTTTTATAGGCATGAAAGATCCAAACCCACTTGTTGCCGGTAAAGGAATAAAAATCCTTGAAAATGCAGGTATTGAAGTAATTTGCGGCGTAGAGGAGGATAAATGCAAAAAGCTCAACCCTGCTTTTCTTAAATATATTACAAGCGGAAAACCCTTTGTAGTTATGAAAACCGCCATGTCCCTTGACGGAAAAATAGCCACATATACGGGAAAATCCCAGTGGATATCATCTGAAGGTTCCAGAGACGCTGTACAATATATGCGCAAAGCATTAATGGGGATTATGGTAGGAATAAACACTGTACTTCTTGATGATCCCCGTCTTACCTGCCGACTTGAAAACTCCAGGTCACCCATTAAAATAATCATTGACTCCACACTTAAAATTCCCGAAAATGCAAAGCTTCTTAAGGATCTGCCCAATATCAGATGTATTTTTGCAGTAGGCAATAACTATGATACGGAAAAGGCTCAGAGGCTAAAACAAATGGGAGCGGAAATAATAGAAGTACCGGATAACAACGGAAAGGTCAGCTTAACACATCTTATGGATAAGCTGGGTGAAATGAAAATAAGCAGCATACTCCTTGAGGGAGGCGGCACCCTTAATTTTTCTGCCCTCAGAGAAGGTATAGTGGATATGGTAGTTTCCTTTGTATCTCCTATGATTATTGGAGGCTCCCAATCCAAAACACCTGTTGAAGGCAAAGGTTTTGAAAAT
>CASFCZ010000104.1 GCA_949293325.1 uncultured Eubacteriales bacterium
CCACACATACCGGTACCATCTACCATAATAGGGTTAACACTTACAATAGTAGGTATCTCAAGTTTTTTGGTGAGCATTGCCGTAAACTTCATCATGATCATAGGACCGATAACAACTGCATGATTGTATTTTTTACCCCTATTTTCAACCAGATCCTGTAAAAGGTCTGTTACTCTGCCGTTAAAACCGTATGTACCGTCATCAGTGCCTACGTAAAGGTTGTCTGCAACCTTGCCCATAGCCTCCTCAAAAATAACAAGATCCTTGCTCCTTGCACCGATAATAACGTCTGCTTTTATGCCTCTGTTATGAAGATACTTAACCTGAGGATAAACTGGAGCGGCACCTACACCACCTGCAACAAAGATAATGCTGAGCTTTTTAAGCTCCTCATCACTCTTTTCACACAAATCAGATGGTCTGCCAAGTGGTCCTACAAAATCTGCTACACTTTCACCTTCATTAAACTGCATAAGCTCAAGTGTAGACTTGCCTACAGGCTGTACAACTATAGTAACCGTGCCCTTTTCAGCATCATAATCTGCTATTGTAAGAGGTATACGCTCTCCCTTTTCAGTAGTCTTTATAATAACAAACTGACCGGGCAAAGCTGACTTTGCAATACGTGGTGCTTCGATCTCCATAAGATATATGGTATCGGTAAGCATTTGCTTTTTAACGATTTTATACATTATAATCCTCCTTCTTCTACGGCAATCATTTCCGTTAAAAAGTAGTATACACTATTTTGACAAAATTTTGAATAGTTTTTTTATAAAAATTCATTTATTTTAAGGCTGTACACTTTCCCCAAAGGGTGAACCGTTACCCTCGGTTTTGATAAGTGCCTCATAGTCCCTGATACAAATAACATAGTCAGGCTTATAATCCTCAATGTAGTCTGCAAGGCTCATTTTATTATAATGTCTTAAATCAATACTGCGCATTTCATCAAAGCTGTAATAGGCAAGACATTCAAGAGCATTTGTAAAACTGTCGCCATAAATAAGTACATCCGGCAGCTGGGGACGATTTGTTTTAATTATGGTCTCTGCCCTATCACCACACATATACAAATCATACATAACATCCTTGTAGGGATTTTCCGGAGGATAATACACCTGTGAATAGCTTTTTACACCACCGTCCTCCCTTGTAAACGGAATATTTTCAGCAAACTCAGCAGTAAATAAAGTCTCTGTAATCCTGGTAATGCCGAAAAGCTTTCGTGAGCTGGATCCCAGATAGTTATTTTTAAGCTCGACAAAGGTAATCTCATCCCCTGTAGGATAAGTAAGGTTACTGCCGGAGCTGCTGTTAATGCTGTCTATAATATATTTATATGAAACATAGGCTCCCTGAAGACTATAATGGTTATCCACCTTGGAACTGTATATATCCCTGCCTTCCATAAGCTCCTGACACTGTCCTACATCTATAAAATTAACCCCATACTTATCTGATGCCTTGTTGAAATCAGCAATAAGCTCATCGGTATACTCTGCACGGTTTTCAAGATATGATGGATACTTATCCTCAAAGATCGCATACTGACAAGGTACTCCAACATAATAATAATTGCCGCCATATCCTTCAACAAGCTGCTGGAGCTGTGCCAACTGATTTACATATGCATCAGTCTGTGCCATAAGCTCATCCCTGTCAAAAAAGCAATAGTCAAGATAAATAAGAAGTATATCCTCCCTTACAATCACATTATTCACAACAGGTCGCCTTAAAATATATTCATTAAAATAAGTCCTGAACTTAAGAAGGGTATATCTGTATGCCGCATGATCTGCAAGGTAGCCCTCCAGCTCAGTAAAATATGTACCATCCTCAACGGACTGCCTGCTATACGTGGGCATAGCATCAAGCATACGGTTTTCATAAAAGGATTTATCCTCCTTAGGCTTGACTATGGTAACAATCATTCCGGAAAATATAAGTACAATAAAGGAGATAATTATAAGTATATCCGATAACTTTTTCATTATATTACCTCCTTAAAACCTGAAATAAATAAAGGGGTTAAATGAACCGTTTACCAGCTCAATATATCCCAGTATAAATACTACAAGGGCAAAGATCTTTGGTACAAAGGCAAGGAGAAAGTTCGCAAAGCCCCTTTCCTTTAAAGCAAGATACTTTCCTGCGACCTGTACAACAGGCGTAGAACAAATAAAGAACAGTATCCATTCAGGATAAAACTGTATAAAATAATACACCGTCTGCTTGCTCAGGAAGCCCTCTGCATGTACACCAAACATGGCTCCAAGATAATTAGCTACCGAAGAAAGATCCTCACAGCGGAAAATAACCCAGCCCACAATTACCAAAATCATGGTATATAAATGCCCCAATATGGAAGGAATTTTTTCAATAATACCTGAAAAAACATATTTTTCCATTAAAAGGATAATACCGAAATACAAGCCCCAGAGAATAAAATTCCATGATGCTCCGTGCCACATACCCGTTAAGAACCATACTATCATTATGTTTATTATGTGACGCAAAGGGCTGCATCTGTTGCCTCCAAGGGGAATATACACATAATCCCTGAACCAGCTTGAAAGGGAAATATGCCACCTTCGCCAGAACTCCGTCACGGATTTTGAAATATATGGATAGTTAAAGTTTTCAAGAAAATGAAAATCAAACATTCTTCCCATACCTATAGCCATATCCGAATAAGCAGAAAAGTCAAAATAAATCTGAGCAGTATAGGCAAGGGCACCCATCCATGCAAAGCTGACACTCAGATGCTCCACAGGAAAGCTGAATGCAATGTCTGCAATCCTTCCTGCTGCATTTGCAAGAAGCATTTTTTTGCCAAAGCCTACCATAAAGCGGACACAGCCGCCTGAAAAATCCTCAATATTTTCACTTCTGCCCTTTATCTCATCGGCTATGGTTCTGTAGCGGACTATAGGTCCTGCTATAAGCTGAGGAAAGAGGGAAATATACAATGCTACCCAAAGGGGATTTTTCTGTGCCTGTGTATCACCCCTGTATACATCCGCCACATAGGCAATGCCCTGAAAAGTATAGAAGGATATACCTATAGGCAGAACAACATTTATTACGGGAACAGAAGATATAAAAGAATGGATGTTTTGGGTAAAAAAACCAATATACTTAAAGTATCCAAGTAAAAGCAGATTACATATAACTGCCCCTATCATCCCCCATTTTGCTGTTCTCCTGTTTTTGAGTGATGCCAGTACGCCTCCAATATAGTTTATGGTAATACTTGCAAGCATAAGGAGTAAAAACCTTACTCCACCACAGCCATAGAACACAAGGCTGAATATAAGCAGAACCAAATTTCTCACAGTACGTAAGGATTTTGGCACGCAAAAATAAACCGCCAGCAAGGACGGCAGGAAAAACAATAAAAAGCTTACACTGCTGAAAAGCATGCCTCTACCTCCAAAATCATTCCCTGTAATAAGCAATGATTGATTATACCACAAAAATATCTACGATTCAACAAATTTTCGGAAACATACACTCTGCTTACATAACAAAATATCATTTATATAAATTCAGCTTGACAAAAAAGAACCCCTGTGCTACCATATTTTACAAGTTAATAATTTCTTACACACAAAAGGGGTACACCACCAAAAGGGTGTATCCTTTTTGTGCGTTTAAGGGACTTTTAGGGAGGTAATATATGAGATTAAACGGCAAAGAAATAAGCCTTGAAAGCAAAGTTGCCCTTGATGACTTTTTAGAAGCTCAGGGCTACAAACTCACAAGGATAGCTGCTGAACTTAACGGTAGGATAATACCTAAGGGAGATTATTCCCATACCCTTTTAGAGGATGGGGACAGCCTTGAAGTAGTTACCTTTGTAGGTGGCGGTTGATATGACAATAATACTTAACGGCAAAAAAGTCCAGGTAACGGTATCCACTCTTTTTGAGTTGAGGGACAGTCTTTTTGACAGAGAGTGCATAACCATATATGACGGCTTTCAGACCAGTGAGGATAAGGAGCTTAAAGACGGGTGCAGTATTTCAATCTTAAAAAAGGGTGTAATGCCTGATAAAGAAAATATGGAAGCACTTATGGCAGCAAGGCACTCCCCTGGACTTTATAAAAAATTTAAAAATGCAGAGGTAGCCATAGCCGGTCTGGGAGGTTTAGGCTCAAATATTGCAATCATGCTGGCAAGATCAGGTGTAGGACGGCTTTTGCTTATTGATTATGACATAGTGGAACCCAGCAACCTTAACAGGCAACAGTATTTTATAAGCCAGCTGGGTATGCAAAAGACCGATGCCCTGAAGCAGACTCTGGAAATGATAAACCCATATATACAGGTAGATACAAAATCCCTAAGGGTCAGTGAAGATAATATGGAGGAATTATTTTCTTCCTTTAAGCTGATATGTGAAGCTTTTGACAATCCCGACAGCAAAGCATTGCTGGTAAATTATGTCCTTGAAAACCTTCCTGATGCCTATATAGTAGCATCCTCAGGAATGGCCGGAATAGAGAGCAGCAACAGCATTAAAACCCTGAAACCTATGAACAGGCTGTATATCTGCGGTGACGGTGTTACCTCTGCGGACTATGGCATGGGACTTATGGCACCACGTGCCACTATATGTGCAGCCCATCAGGCAAATATGCTGCTGAGGTTGATAGACGGTATATATGAACCATAATACAGGAGGAAAGAAAATGAACAATGATAAACTTGTAATAGGCGGACATGAATTTGACTCACGTTTTATACTGGGTTCAGGCAAATTCAGCCTTGATATGACAAAGAAAGTCCTTGAAAACAGCGGTGCCCAGATAGCAACCCTTGCCTTAAGGCGTGCTAACGGAGAATGTGAAGAAAATATACTTGACTATATGCCTGAGGGCATTACTCTGCTACCTAATACCTCAAGTGCCAGGAATGCAGACGAGGCTGTCAGAATAGCAAGACTTTCAAGGGAACTTGGCTGTGGAGATTTTATAAAGGTTGAGGTGGTAAGGGACAGTAAATATCTTCTCCCTGACAATAGTGAAACCATAAAGGCAACTGAAATACTTGCAAAGGAAGGCTTTATAGTTATGCCATACATGTATCCCGACCTGAATGCAGCCCGTGACCTTGAAAATGCAGGTGCTGCTGCCGTAATGCCTTTGGGGGCTCCTATAGGCAGTAATAAGGGACTTGCCACCAGGGACTTTATACAGATATTGATTGATGAAATAAACCTGCCCATTATAGTTGATGCAGGTATAGGCAGGCCATCACAGGCATGTGAAGCAATGGAAATGGGTGCTGCCGCTGTAATGGCAAACACAGCTATTGCCACAGCAGGTGATGTTGCAATGATGGCAACGGCATTCAGGCTTGCCATAGAGGCAGGTCGTGCAGCCTACCTTGCCGGTCTTGGCAGAGTACTTGAAAAGGGCGGAGAGGCATCAAGCCCCCTTACAGGATTTTTGGAGGATTAAACTATGAAGGACATTAGAAAATATGACCACATGACATATATGGAAGGCATGGAGGCAATAGATTCCGATATAATGGACAGAGTCCTTGCGGAAACTGCCAGATATGACTATGATAAATATACAGCTGCGGATGTTGAACGTGCCTTAAGCCGCGACACCATAGGAGTTGAGGAGTTCAAGGCATTGCTTTCACCTGCCGCTCTGCCTTATCTTGAGCAGATGGCACAAAGGGCAAAGGATGAAACCCGCCGTCACTTCGGTAACTCTGTATCCATGTTTACACCCCTGTACATTGCAAACTACTGTGAAAACTACTGTGTTTATTGCGGCTTTAACTGTTCCAACAAAATACACAGAGCAAAACTTACCTATGATGAAATAGAAGAGGAGCTTAAGACTATAGCAAAGACAGGTCTTCAGGACATACTTATACTTACAGGAGAAGAAAAGAAACAGTCCTCAGTTGAGTACATAGGTGAGGCAGTAAAGCTTGCGGCAAAATACTTTAAACTGGTTGGTATTGAAATATATCCCCTTAACACCGACGAATACAAATATCTTCACCAATGTGGTGCTGACTATGTATGTGTATATCAGGAAACCTACAATACAGATAAGTATGAGGAAATGCACTTAAGAGGCTCAAAGAGAATATATCCTTATCGTTTCAATGCACAGGAACGTGCCTTAAGAGGTGGTATGCGAAGCGTATCCTTCGGTGCATTGCTGGGGCTTGATGATTTTAGAAAGGATGCCTTTGCCACAGGTTTACATGCAAAGTTTATACAGCAAAAGTATCCTCAGGCAGAGATATCCTTCTCACCCCCTCGCCTTAGACCCTTTATAAATAACGAAGAAAATAATCCAAAGGATGTACATGAACGTCAGCTTTTACAGGTAATGACCTGCTACCGTATGTTTATGCCCTTTGCAGGTATCACTATTTCCACAAGGGAAAGGGCTGGCTTCCGTGACAATGTAATTGGTATGTGTGCCACCAAAATATCTGCCGGTGTAAGTGTAGGTGTAGGAGGACATGCCCATGAGGAAAAGGGCGATGAGCAATTTGATATTTCTGATCCACGTAGTGTGGAGGAGGTAAGAAGTTCAATAGTTGCCCATGGTTTGCAGCCTGTATTTACGGATTATATCAGGGTATGAGTATGGATGTTATATGCGTTACCAACAGAAAGCTGTGCAAAGGGGATTTCCTTAAACAGATAAGGACAATAGCCCGTGCAAAGCCAAAGTATATAATACTCAGAGAAAAGGATATGACCAATGATGAATATGTCTGCCTTGCAAGGAAGGTTATTGAAATATGCAACAGTACAGAAACAAAACTTATATGCAATACCTTTATTGAAGCGGCAGAAGCAGTAAAAGCACATGGTATACACCTTCCCCTTTCTCTGGCTGAAAAATCAACATATACTACAAAACCGTTGGGAATATCGGTGCACAGTCTGGAGGATGCCATAAAGGCAAATAACCTTGGAGCAGACTATATTATCTACGGACACATATTTGCTACCGACTGCAAAAAAGGACTTGAGCCAAGGGGTGTTGAGTCACTTCAAAATATATGTTCAACCGTAAATATTCCTGTATATGCCATAGGAGGCATAACTCCCGAAAATGCTGCCCTTGCAAAATCAGCAGGTGCAGCAGGTGTATGTCTTATGTCCTCCTTAATGCAATCTGATAATCCACAAAAAATAATAGCTATGATTAAACAGCTCTAGATTATTTTTATTAATCTTACATTACAAAACACAAAAGCTATTGTAATTTTCTCTTTGAAGCGTTAAAATGAAATGGAATGTGTAACATACTATAAGGAATTATACTAAACTGGAGTGTTTATAATGGCACAAAGCAAAAATAATCGTGAGGAAGTCAAAAGGCATATAAGCGGCAAACCCAATAAAAATAATCTTGGCAGGCACAGACGGAGAGGCCCCGTCTTTCCGGTGGTAATATGTATCACTATAATTGCAGGATTTATAATTGGTGCCAAAAGCTACAGCTTTGCCTACAATGAAGTGGCAAAACGCAGCGTAATTGCTGAAACAGCAGATAGTGGAGAACAGCAGTTTTCTGCCAACAATATAGTACAACAGGCTCAAAACAACCTCGTGGGCTCTGACATAGACGGTGTAATTAAGGAAATAGACCTTGAATCGGGTAAATTTACCTTTTATAACCTTAAGTCAAATGAAACCATTATACTTACAGCAACAGATGATACACAGTATCCATACCCAAACACCATTAATGACTACAAAATAGGTGATGTGGTTACCTTTGTATATGATGAAAACAGAAATCTGACAAATATCAAAGAGTGCGAAAATGCCTGGGCATTTTCCGATACGGGTCTTACAGTAAATAAAGACTCAAAGCTTCTTAAATTCAGTGAGGCATCATCCCAGTATAAGGATAAGGCATTTAAGTATACCGATGGTATCACCACTGTAAGATATAAAGACGAATACACTACCCTTGATAAGATAGATCCTCTTGACTATGTAACAGTAAGGGGCTATGACAACGGCACTGTAAACAAGGCATACTCCGTAACCATTGAAAAAAGTCATGGTATGCTTGAAATACATAACGGAGAGCAGATACAGGACGGTATAATCAAGCTGAATGACAAGGAAATATCCTTAAGTTCCGCAAAGAGCATGAAGGTCACAGAGGGTAAGTATACCATAGAGGTAAGCGGAAGTAACTGTGAGCCATACAAAACCGAGGTACTTGTAAATCCCGACAGCACCACCACTGTTGACCTGTCGGTAATCCAGATCAAGAGCGGACTTGTTAATATTAACACCAATGTACCTGACTGTACAATAACAATAGATAACCAGGTATACAGTGACAGCGAGCCTATACTGCTTGACTACGGCAAATATTCTCTTAAGGTAACCAAAGAGGATTATGAGGAATATTCCACAACTATTACAGTCAACCAGGATATAAATGATATAAACGTTACCCTTAAGGAAAGGGAAAAGACAGGCACCATAAGCGTCACTACCACCCCAGGCTCTGCAAAGGTGTATATTGACGGTACCTTTGCAGGTCAATCACCACAGAATGCCACTGTTAAACTTGGCAGTCACAAGGTAGAGGTGAAGATGGACGGATATATCAGCGAAACCAGGGATATAACTGTAGCAAACGAAGGGGATACCATAAGGTGTGAGATTTCTCTTACTCCTGTTGTAACACCATACTCTTCCGAAACTACAGCAGCGGTGGCATCAACAAATGGGTAAAAAAATAAAATCCCTGTTTATTATGATTGCAGAAGCAGTTATATTAATATGTATTGCCTATGTATTTGCTTTTCCCTACCGTATAGACGGCAGTTCTATGGAAAGCAGCTACTATACAGGAGATAAAGTGCTTATATCTCATATTTCCGTTTGGATGAGCAATATTGAGAGAGGTGATACTGTTGTATGTACCCTGGGAGATACCACTGTTATTAAACGTGTTATAGCAGTTCCCGGTGATGAATTGGTAATTACAGGTGGTAAGGTATATCTGAACGGGGCACTTCTGGATGAACCCTATATTGATACAGATGAGTATACCTCAGGTGATATTTCCGTAACCCTAGGCAGTGATGAATACTTTGTAATGGGAGATAACCGTTCCGTAAGCCTTGACAGCAGACAGAAAGGGTGTATTTCCCGATCTGATATTAAAGGTATAATATGGTTTAAATTCTGAGGACATTTATATGTCCTCTTTTTTTATAATTCTAATGACATTTACCCCTGTTATATTGTATAATTATGTTATTAAATTACAAATAAAAGGAGGCATACAATGAAAAAAATTATATTTTTAACCCTTTTGTTTTCACTTTTGTCCATTACCTTCTGTTTTGCAGAAGAACACCTTGGTATACCAACCTACCTGGGTGAAGCAGAGGCAGAAAATATTACAGAATATAACCCTGATAGTAAAGTCAGTTTTTTCTCTGTATTTTCAGAACCTGACTGGCTTAAGAATGGCAGCAGAAACTACTATGATTATATAGGTACAATAGAAAACGGTGAGATGTATCAGGAGCTGTATAACAGAATATATAATTCTTTGGAAAGTTTTGCCTACGACAGATACGGCAACCTATACTATTTAAGTGCCGACGATACTTATTATCTATGTACAGACATAAGCAAATACTATGATACTCTTGATAATGAACAAATAGTCAATACCTTCTTTGCTCTTTTACAAGACAATCCACAGATATTTTATCACGGTTCCTATATCCGCATACTTACATCAGGGGGAAATGCCTATTTTGCCACGTCTGTAGATAAAACATATATAAATCCCGAGGAAAAGATAGCAGAGGCTGATGCAATAACGGCAGGAATAGCCGAATATGACCTTATTATAAACAGTAACATGTCAAATTATTCCATTGAAAAAAAGATACATGATAAGCTTATACTTGATAACAACTACGCATACGATGAAAATGGTAATCCTCTGATGGACAGATATGCCCATTCAATAGCAGGCAGCCTTAACAGCACTTATGGAGGCGGTGTTTGTGAGTCCTATGCCAAAACCATGCAATTACTCCTTAACAGGTATGGCGTTGATAATTATCTTGTATCCGGGTATGCAGGCACCGAAGCCCATGCTTGGAATATGGTGCAGCTTAATAACGGCAATTACTACTGTACAGATGCCACCTGGGATGATCCTACAGTAAGCGGACAAAACTGGCTTTACTACAGATACTTTAATATGCCCTATTCCACCTTCTATGCAAACAGGAATAACTCTCTTACATATTTTCCTGAGGCAATTCCGGAATGTGCAAATGATACTACCTACTATACCTCATCTTACAGCACCAGGGTCGGTTATGCAGACAACGGAGATGTTATCTTCCTTGCACCTGATGTAAGGGAAGATGAAACACGTATAACCACAACCACCGAATCTACCACCGAAACCACCACTGTTCACATCACCACAGAAGGACAGACTGAGGTTACAACAAATTTTCTACAGGTAATAGCAGATAAAACAATAAAGCCCATAACCATATCCCGTGTAGGAAGCTGGCAGTACGGTATATTTTCAGGAACAGACAGATATTTTGGTCTGACCTCTCAGAACGGTGCTGAAATACAGACCATGGTCGACGAGGAATGCTATATCAGCTTTCATGTCCAGTTTTCAGGCAATGGAAGGCTAAGTGTATATGTTGATGACAAACTTGTTTCACAGTATACCACAGCTTCAGATTCAGGGGTAAGGGTCGGCAAGGGTATGCACAGGATAAGGTGGGTATTCGACGAGCTGAATACAGGAGGTATACTATCGGATGTATGTGCCTATTACCTTGGTGATGCTGACCTTAACGGAACAGTAGATATTACAGATGCCATATATATGATGTCAAACACCTTTGTTTCACCATCTGAAACAAGGCATCTTGATATGGATAACAGTGGAAGTATAGGGGATGATGATATTATTGCAATAATAAGAAAAGCATCCGGACTTGATTAATTGATACACAAAAGCACAGGAGGTACCACATTTTTGTGATACCTCCTTATTTGTTATATATTAAAAGTCAAATACATTTGTATAGGAATTAGTACCTACTCCTTCTGGATATGTATGCCTGTATACAGCACTTCTCTCTATGCTTGTGCTTATTTCATCCTTACCACTAAGGCAGATAATTTCCATTTCAGGCTTGGAATATGTTTTCTTCATCATAATCCCTCCCTTGCTGTTACAGTAATGCTTATTGGTGTACCAAACTTATAGATAGGATCAATATCAATAGTATCACTGTTATGCCTTGCATCATATTTAATATATGGCACTACACGTATTTCACCGCTTTTTGCAATATCATCAATTATGCCAGTACCAAAGTAAACACCGCTTTCTCCTGCCGGTACAGACTTCAGGGAATACTCCTGTCCCTTTTCTGTCGCTATACTTTCATACAGGGTAGTAGTTTTAATTGTATTGGTATCTGTTATCTTATCAGCTGATGCATTTGCCTCACTTACAAAACCTACCTCAATAATATCCGGCAGAATATTTTGTATAAATCTGCTGTCCATACCTCTGCCAAAATCACCGACAAGAAGAACACTGTTCCTGTTTTCAAATTCTATTACAGGTGTTGTACCGTTCATTTCAAAGAGATCCAGGGCAGTCACATTTGAGGTTGCTATCAATTCAGAACTGCTGTCGCTGCCTGCATATACATTAAACGAAAAATCATTTATAGAATGGGAGCGGCCGCCTCCTGTTGAACCTCCAAAGCCCATAAGCCCCTTTGTACCAAGAGTAACATCATGATCCATACCATAAATATTAAGTGTCTGGGAATTATCCGAACGATCCTCCCATGGCCTACCATAGTAGAAATTTTTAACAACACAAGTATCATCAAATAAAAGTTTACCACCATTTACCGTCCACTGAGCCATCTGGCTTGGTGCAAACACATAACAATCATCCTTGCTTGTTAATGCACCGGTAAATATTCTAAACTCACAGTTGTTAAAATCAACTATACTTGAACCGCATATAAAGTCAGTTGCTCCGTAGAATATGCAGTTGTTAAAGGTCTGCTTAAGAAGTGGATTACCTGAAGAATAATGATAAATATTTACTGTATCCTGAACACTTATAAATTTACAATTCTCATATACACTGTTATCACCGTCTGAAATAATTGCAGCTCCCGTTGTACCGTTTGATGATACAGCATCAATATCCCCATAGGATGCATTAATATTATTTAAAAAGGTAATGCCTTTAATCGTAACGTTTGCTGCGGAAACCCGTACAGCACCCTTCATACTACCGCCATAGGTACCATCGGAGGAATAAATCACAACTTCATCTTCGCTGTTTTCTGCCTTTTGAAGACTTACCGACTTATTTACCTCAAAACTTTCATTATAGTATCCCGGTTTGATATATATTACAGAGCCGTCAACTGTAGTATCTGCATTAATGGCATCTGTTATGGTAGAATAGCCTGCTGTAAACGAGCCATCACCATTGTAAACAAGTACATTCTGTGCCGCCCTGCTAATTACGGAATTTACTGTTATATCCCCATCCACCGTAAATACGGCAGGATCAGGAGTCAGGCTCTTATCTGAAACTGATATGGAATATGTGCCTTTAACCAGTGTTAATACCTTACTGACTGCAGAATTTGCTCCTACAGTTATACTGTTATCTCCAACTGTAAGATTTGCTTCTGTATCTGTATTATTTTTAATATTAAGGGTAACACTGTACTCCTTTTCAGGTTCTTCACCGCCATCATCTGTTGATAATATGGCTATCTTGTATAAAAGTGACTTGCTGCTGCTTACAATCTTAAGTGTGCCGCCCTTTTCGGTTGTCACAACTATAGGCGTTGCATCTGCATCCTTTCTGCCTGGCATTGTATAACTGCCAAGGGATGTACCATCAAAGCTGACAGAGGCACTGCCCTTAGGAGAGTTATCATCTGTTGCAATATAAATACTTACTATTGAGTCTGAAGAAAGACTTATGCTTATTTCAGATCCTGCCGTACCTGAATAACGCTTCGATAAGTCTGCCACATCACTATCTGTATTTTGGAAAACAATATGTGATGAGCTGTTAGATCCCTGTGTATAGCCATTTAATGTAAGCCATGATGGTATAGCCATATCTGCCGTCCACATATCCGTTGCAACAGGCACAACAGTTGTACTTTCGGTAGTTTGTTCCTCCACTGTCGTCGTGCCCTCTGTTATTCCTGTTGTTGTAGTTTCCGTAGGCTGTTCCACAGAATCTACATTAGTCTTCACAACAGGTGAGGTGTAATTAATTATAGCAGACTGTAATTCAGGATCAATATCCTTAAGGTCATCATCCTCTGCTGAGAATGTCCACTTAAAATCACCACCATTTAATCTGCCTGCTTCAGCCATTACCTCCAGCTTTGCTTCCTCAGCAGTATCTGGATTATAGCTATACATAATATCCGGATTTGTATCAAAGTTATTATATACCGATCCTCCGGAAAGTGCCGTAACCGTTGAAGGAACCTGTTCATCAGGACTTAAAACACTATAGGCATCTATTTGACCTTCATCAGGGGTAGTAAGCTGAGTATAGAACCTCTTTGCGCCCTCAATAACATTGCCATACTCCTTGATCATACCTCCTGTCTGACCTGAAAGTGTTCCCTCTGTTTTATATGTACCTGTTGCACTGTCATATACGTCACTGCCCTGAGATGCTATTATCATAGGTCTGTCACAGTTACGGAAATAATTACTTTCCACAAAAAGTGATGATTGAACTGCTGCTCCCACGCCGTACACACTGTTACCATCGTAATAATTATTATAAACATGCACACTGCCGGCAACACATCGAGGGTGACGTGAATCGGAATGATCAAACCAGTTATGATGATAGGTTACAAATATTTTTGCCTCAGGATCATCAGGATTTTTTGCTTCCCAGACTCCACCTGCCACACAACTTTTGCCGGAGTCCCAAAAATGACAGTATGAAACAGTAACATAATCTGTTCTTGCCTTCAGGTCAATGGACCCATCTCCCTTTGCCTGATCACTGTCCTTGCCGGGAGCCCCATAGAAAAAGTCTATATTATGTATCCATATATTTTTATTTTCCGTGTCAAGAGAAAGACTGTCACCATCTCCTCCAACTCCACCATACCACATAATTCCGATGTTACGTACTTCTATATTACATGCCCTTTTCATGGTAAAGCCCCAGCCATGTACTGTAGCATCATCACCTATACCTTCAATAGTTATATTACTGGTATCCTGAAGGCGAAGCATATAGTTTTCAACACCACCTGGCATCTCAACTTTACCTATGATACGAACTATAAGAGGAGTAGTTATTTTGTTACTTTGCCTGTAGGCCATTATACCATTAAATCCTACGCCCTTAGTGCTGTCTCCATTTATGGTAACACTGTCCTTGTTTTCATTTGTAACATACACAATATCCGCTCCGCTGTTTACACTGCCGTCAGCATTATATCCGCCTGTGGTATTTCCATAGGGAGAATTTTTTGAAAAGGCAAAGCCCTCCCTGACAAAGCTATCAACTGTAAGTACGTCACTTATTGCCTCTGTGCTTTCCCTACCATCTACAACAGGAACTACCTTCAGTCTATAGTTGCCGGGAGTCAATCCCGGAACATCAGCCCTTATATAGTTGGCATACTCCCTTATCAGTTCCTTATCAACCAGAGTATAACTGCCTCCCACCGGTGCAACATAAACATTGTAGCTTTCTGCACCGGGTACAGCCTGCCACTTAATATAGGCACTTTCATGCCATCCACTGCTTTCAACTATTACCGGTGCTTCCTCAGCTGCATATACAATACTTTGACCTATAGGTAAGGCCGACCGTAGAGGTAAGGTTGGTGCTACCATTACCGCAGCTAAAAGCAATCCTAAAATTTTTTTACTTTTCATTATATGACTCCTTTCCATATTGAACCTTATTCGCCTTAGTGACAATTCAAGTATATATCTATATCCCATTTTTTCAACATATTAACTTAAATTGTGTCATTCAGGCACGTTTATTTGTATAAAGTATATAATAAATCTCTGATTTTATTTTTCAATTAAGGATATTTCTTATATATGCCATGTGCTTTTATAAATTTTTTTAATAATTTAGCACAAAAAAAGGGCTGAAACATCAATGACTAATATCACTGTGTTTCAGTCCTTTTTTATATATTATTTACTTCCGGTCATCAGACCTCATCATTTCCAGATGCTTCTTCACTGCTTACAGAAAGGGTTTCAGGTAAGACATCATTTGTCTCAGTCTGAGACGCTTCTGCCTCTGCCTTACGCTGTTCCTCAGCAAGTCTTGCAGCCTCTGCCTTTGCCTTAAGCTCATCTTCCTTCTCAAGCTTAAGCTCTATCTTTCTATAGGTACTCATACCTGTACCGGCAGGTATAAGCTTACCGATAATAACGTTTTCCTTAAGACCGATAAGAGGATCTACCTTACCCTTTATAGCTGCCTCAGTAAGCACCCTTGTAGTCTCCTGGAAGGATGCAGCTGAAAGGAAGCTGTCTGTAGCAAGGGATGCCTTGGTAATACCAAGCAATACCCTTGAACCTGTAGCAGGCTCCTTACCTTCTTCCTCCATATGTGCATTAACATCATCAAAGTCAAGCCAGTCAACATAGCTGCCTGGAAGAAAATCGCTGTCGCCATTTTCATCCACCTTAACTCTCTTAAGCATCTGACGTACTATTACCTCAATGTGCTTATCGTTAATATCAACACCCTGGAGTCTGTACACACGCTGTACTTCCTGTATAAGGTAGTCCTGAACGCCCCTTATACCCTTGATACGGAGTATATCATGTGGATTAATAGGTCCCTCTGTAAGAGGATCGCCTGCCTCTATAACATCGCCGTTAAATACCTTTATTCTTGAACCGTAAGGGATAAGGTACTCCTTACTTTCGCCATTTTCTGCAGTAACAACGACCTCACGCTTCTTTTTGTTATCAGTAACAGTTACGCTGCCACCGAATTCAGCTATGATAGCAACACCCTTAGGTTTTCTTGCCTCAAAAAGCTCCTCAACTCTTGGAAGACCCTGTGTAAGGTCATTACCTGATACACCACCTGTATGGAATGTACGCATTGTAAGCTGAGTACCGGGCTCACCGATGGACTGTGCCGCAATAATACCTACAGCCTCACCGATTCGTACCAGACGTCCACTTGCCATGTTGGCACCATAGCACTTTGAACAAATACCGTTATGTGAACGGCAAGTAAGCATAGTCCTTATAAATACCTTATCAATACCTGCTGCTACTACTGCCTCTGCCTGATCCGGAGAGATCATTGTATCAGCATGAACAATTATTTCACCTGTTTCAGGATGCTTTATATCATAAACGGAGAAACGACCCCTTATTCTGTCTGTAAGGGACTCAATTGTTTCCTGTCCATCCATAAATGCAGATACCCACATACCCGGAACTTCATCAAGGTTCTCTGCACAATCGTATTCCCTGATGATAATATCCTGAGATACATCAACAAGTCGTCTAGTAAGGTAACCTGAGTCAGCAGTCCTAAGAGCGGTATCAGAAAGACCCTTTCTTGCACCGTGAGCGGAGATGAAATATTCCTGAACACTAAGACCCTCACGGAAGTTAGCCTTAATAGGAAGCTCAATAGTTTCACCACTTGGTGATGCCATAAGTCCACGCATACCTGCAAGCTGCTTGATCTGTCTGTTACTACCACGGGCACCTGAATGTGCCATCATGAAGATGTTATTATACTTACCAAGACCTGCAAGAAGTGCCTGTGTAATCTTATCATCGGCAGCCTCCCAGACCTCAATAACCTTTTTATGACGTTCCTCATCTGTCATAAGACCACGTCTGTACATCTTTGTGATCTTATTAACTTCCTTATCTGCTTCTGCAAGATATTCTTCCTTCTCAGGAGGAATCTCCATATCGGATACGGAAACAGTAAGAGCACCCCTTGTTGAGAACTTATAACCAAGGCTCTTAATATCATCCAGTACAACTGCTGTTTCAGTTGATGGATGCTTATTAATACACTTCTTGATAAGTTTACCAAGCTCCTGCTTACGTACAAGGAAATCTATTTCATACTTAAACTTGTTTTCCGGAATTGATCTGTCAACAAAGCCAAGATCCTGTGGAATAATTTCGTTGAATATTATACGACCAACGGTAGTATCCACAATCTTGCTCTGCTCTACACCGTCAATTACCATTGTACGTCTTACCTTTATCCTTGCATGGAGGCTGATAACATGGTTATCATAAGCCATCCTTGCCTCATTTTCGTCCTTGAATACCTTACCTTCACCAGGCTCGCCCTCTTTATCAAGAGTCAGATAATAAATACCAAGTACCATATCCTGTGTAGGTACGGTAACAGGCTCACCATCTGATGGCTTAAGGAGGTTATTAGGAGAAAGAAGAAGGAAGCGGCACTCTGCCTGAGCCTCTACTGAAAGAGGTACATGCACCGCCATCTGGTCACCATCGAAGTCCGCATTATATGCAGTACAAACAAGCGGATGAAGCTTAATGGCACGACCCTCAACAAGTATTGGCTCAAATGCCTGAATACCCAGTCTGTGAAGCGTAGGTGCACGGTTAAGCATAACAGGATGTTCCTTGATTACCTCCTCAAGAACATCCCAGACGTCCTCCTGAAGTCTTTCAACCATCCTCTTAGCGGATTTAATATTATGTGCCTTACCGTCCTGAACAAGCTTTTTCATAACGAAAGGCTTAAACAGCTCGATTGCCATTTCCTTAGGCAAACCGCACTGATATATCTTAAGGCTTGGACCTACTACGATAACGGAACGACCTGAATAGTCAACACGCTTACCCAGAAGGTTCTGACGGAAACGTCCCTGCTTACCCTTCAGCAGATCGGAAAGTGACTTAAGACTTCTGTTTCCAGGTCCTGTTACAGGACGACCTCTCCTGCCGTTATCAATAAGGGCATCAACAGCCTCCTGAAGCATTCTCTTTTCATTTCTAACAATAATATCCGGAGCTCCAAGTTCCAGAAGCTTTTTAAGTCTGTTATTTCTGTTAATAACACGTCTGTAAAGGTCATTAAGGTCAGATGTAGCAAATCTGCCACCATCAAGCTGAACCATAGGACGAAGATCTGGTGGAATAACAGGGATAGCATCCAGAATCATCCATTCAGGCTTATTACCTGATGTACGGAATGACTCTACTACCTCCAGCTTTTTAATTATTCTTACTCTCTTCTGGCCTGAGCTTGTCTTAAGTTCTTCCTTAAGCTCCTCTGACTCCTTATCAAGATCAATACCCTGCAAAAGCTCCTTAATAGCCTCTGCACCCATACCAACCCTGAAATTGCCATAGCCATACTTGTCACAAGCTTCTCTGTACTGTTGTTCTGTAAGGAGATCCTTAAATGGAAGTCCCGTATCACCAGAATCAAGAACAACATAGCTTGCAAAGTAAAGTACCTTTTCAAGAGCACGTGGGCTCATACCAAGTATGATACCCATACGGCTTGGAATACCCTTAAAATACCAGATATGAGAAACAGGAGCCGCAAGTTCAATATGACCCATTCTCTCACGTCTTACCTTACTCTTTGTAACCTCAACACCACAACGGTCACATACTACACCCTTATATCTGATACGCTTGTACTTACCGCAATGGCATTCCCAGTCCTTTGTTGGTCCGAAAATCCTTTCGCAGAACAAACCGTCACGCTCAGGCTTAAGGGTTCTGTAGTTAATGGTTTCAGGCTTTTTTACCTCGCCCCTTGACCATTCACGGATTTTTTCAGGAGATGCAAGCCCAATCTTAATTGAATCAAATGAAATAGATTGTTCACTGTTTTGTGTAGCCATTTATTTTATCTCCTTCCTTTTATTCTTCACTATCATCTTCGGAAGCGAACTTGTCGATGTCAGCAAGGTCAGCCATAACATCCTTCTCAAGTGCAACATCCTCATCACTAATTACAATATCACTGTCATCAAGGTCGCCATCGAAATCATCAAGATCCACATCATCAAGGTCATCAAGTACATCCTCAATTGTGTGCTCCTGCTTGTCCTTAGCCTCTTCCTCATCATCAAGCTCAACGCCCTCGATATTTATGTTAAGGTCATCAACATCATCAATTGACTCCTTAATTTCAACCTCGGTATCGTCATCCCTTAAAACTCTTACATCAAGAGCAAGGGCCTGAAGCTCCTTAAGAAGTACCTTAAATGACTCAGGAACACCTGGTTCAGGTATGTTTTCACCCTTAACAATTGCCTCATAGGTCTTAACACGACCTACTATATCATCAGACTTAACTGTCAGAATTTCCTGAAGGGTATAGGCTGCACCGTATGCCTCCAGAGCCCAAACCTCCATCTCACCAAAACGCTGACCACCAAACTGAGCCTTACCACCCAGAGGCTGCTGGGTAACAAGGGAGTAAGGACCTGTGGAACGTGCATGGATCTTATCATCTACAAGGTGATGGAGTTTGAGATAGTGCATATATCCGATGGTAGTTGCATTATCGAACTCCTCACCGGTACGGCCATCACGAAGTTTTACCTTACCTGTATGGTCTATAGGAACACCTCTCCATTCCTCTCTGTGATCCTTATGCTCATCAAGGTAAGCAAATACATCATCATTTATCTTACCCTTGTACTTAGCCTCAAAATCTTCCCAGCTGCCGTTGGCATAATCATTTGCCATGGTCAGTGTATCCATAATATCCTCTTCATTTGCACCCTCAAATACAGGGGTAGCAATCTTCCAGCCAAGCACCTTGCTGGCAAGGCCCAGATGGATTTCAAGCACCTGTCCGATATTCATACGTGAAGGCACACCCAGTGGGTTAAGCACAATATCAAGTGGACGTCCGTTAGGAAGGAATGGCATATCTTCAACAGGCAGCACACGGCTGACAACACCCTTGTTACCATGACGACCTGCCATCTTGTCACCTACAGAAATCTTTCTCTTCTGTGCGATATATACTCTTACAAGCTGATTTACTCCCGGTGGAAGTTCATCGCCGTTTTCTCTTGAGAACTTCTTAACATCTACTACAATACCGCTTTCGCCGTGAGGTACTCTCAGGGAAGTATCCCTGACCTCCCTTGCCTTTTCGCCAAAGATTGCACGGAGAAGTCTTT
Organism: uncultured Eubacteriales bacterium; assembly: GCA_949293325.1. Classification (GTDB taxonomy): domain Bacteria; phylum Bacillota; class Clostridia; order Lachnospirales; family CAG-274; genus CALWRD01. The sequence continues at coordinate 20,261 of CASFCZ010000104.1, forward strand.
CCTCAGCTGTAAGCTCGGTTTCGCCCTTAGGAGTAACCTTACCTACAAGTATATCATTTGTAGTTACCTCAGCACCTACCATAATGATACCGTCATCATTAAGATAACGAAGTGCATCGTCACCAACATTAGGAATATCTCTTGTTATCTCCTCTGCTCCAAGCTTGGTATCCCTTGCCTCTGCCTCATATTCCTCAATATGAATTGAGGTATAGACATCGTCCATAACAAGTCTCTCACTTAAGAGAACAGCATCCTCGTAGTTATAACCTTCCCATGTCATAAAGCCAATAAGAGGGTTCTTACCAAGGGCAAGCTCGCCGTCCTTTGTTGAAGGACCATCGGCAATTATTTCCCCTGCCTCAACTCTCTGACCTTTATCTACAATAGGTCTTTGATTCATACAATTAGACTGGTTGGAACGCTTAAACTTAATCAGCTTATACTCATCCCTTGCACCTTCATCAGTCTTAACCACTATTCTGGCTGCATCCACTTTATCAACAACACCGCTGTGCTTAGCAACCACTACAACACCTGAGTCCTTAGCTGTTTTATACTCCATACCTGTACCGACTATGGCTGAGTCAGTTGTAAGGAGGGGAACTGCCTGACGCTGCATGTTTGAACCCATAAGAGCACGGGTAACGTCATCGTTCTGAAGGAAAGGAATAAGTGCGGTAGCTACGGAAACAAGCTGACGTGGGGATACGTCCATCATATCTACTTTCTCAGGTGGTACTTCAACATTATCCTCACCGTCACGGGCAACTATCCTGTCATGTATGAAGTGACCATTTTCATCCAAAGGCTCGTTAGCCTGTGCAATAACGTACTTTTCTTCCTCATCTGCAGTAACATATACTACCTTATCTGTTACAACAGGCTTGTCACCGCTTTTATCTATAATTCTGTATGGGGCTTCAATAAAGCCATATTCATTTATCCTTGCATAACTTGCAAGGGAGTTAATAAGACCGATATTAGGACCTTCAGGAGTCTCAATAGGACACATACGACCGTAATGTGATGTATGAACGTCACGTACCTCGAAACCAGCTCTTTCCCTTGAAAGACCGCCAGGACCAAGGGCTGAAAGACGTCTTTTATGAGTAAGCTCACCAAGAGGGTTATTCTGATCCATAAACTGTGAAAGCTGGGAACTTCCGAAGAATTCCTTAATAGCTGCGGTAACAGGCTTAATATTAATGAGTGCCTGTGGTGTCACAGCAGCCATATCCTGTGTAGACATTCTTTCACGAACAACTCTTTCCATACGGGAAAGACCGATCCTGAACTGATTTTGTAAAAGCTCACCTACTGCCCTTATCCTACGGTTACCAAGATGATCAATATCATCCTTGTTACCGATACCGTAGTCAAGATGTATACAATAGTTGATGGAAGCCATAATATCATCAAGAGTAATATGCTTAGGCACAAGCTCATGGATATTAGCGGCAATAGCAAGCTTCACACTCTGAGCATCAGAGTTTTCCTCTAAAATTGTACAAAGCAGAGGATAATAAACTCTTTCCTTTATATTAAGCTCCTCGGCAGTAAGACCGTACTGAGCAATATAATCATCTATTTTTACCTGCATATTTGAAAGGATCTTGGTCTGCTTACCATCCTCGATCTCAACAAATACAAAAGGTACACCGCTGTCCTGAATAGTATCACAAAGCTCCTCTGTAAGCTTAGTACCAGCCTGTGCAAGGACCTCACCTGTCATAGGGTCAACGGCATCCTGTGCAAGGATCCTGCCTGCGATTCTGTTTCTGAAAAGCAGTTTTTTATTGAACTTATAACGACCTACATGGGCAAGATCATACCTCTTTGGGTCATAGAACATATTATTAAGAAGAGTCTGAGCACTTTCAACCGTAGGAGGCTCACCTGGGCGGACCTTTTTGTAAAGCTCAATAAGGCCCTCCTCATAGGTCTTTGTAGTATCCTTCTCAATAGTTGAGATAATCTTTGGTTCCTCACCGAAAAGATCAATTATCTCTGCATCACTGCCTATGCCAAGGGCACGGATAAGCACTGTTACAGGCACCTTACGTGTTCTGTCCACACGTACGGAGAAAACATCGTTACTGTCTGTTTCATACTCAAGCCATGCACCCCTGTTTGGGATAACAGTACTGGAGAGAAGGTTTTTACCTACCTTATCCTTTTCTATCTCATAATATATACCGGGTGAACGCACAAGCTGACTTACGATAACACGCTCAGCACCATTAATAACAAAGGTACCGGTATCTGTCATAAGAGGGAAGTCGCCCATGAAGATTTCCTGTTGCTTAAAATCATCTCTTTCCCTGTTACGAAGCCTTGCCATTACCTTCATAGGAGCAGCAAAGGTAGCATCTCTTTCCTTACATTCCTCTATAGGATACTTATAATTTTCAGTCTCCAGCTTAAAATCAACAAATTCCAGCTCAAAGTTGCCGTTGTAATCGCTGATAGGAAAAATGTCATCAAACACTTCCTTAAGGCCTTCGTCCAAAAACCATTTGTAGCTGTCCTTTTGGAGGGCAAGCAGGTTAGGCATCTCTAAAACTTCGTCAACTCTTGAATAACTCATACGCTGTACGTTACCGTACTTAACAGGGCGTATTGTGTTTTTCTCCATGGCACCTTCACTCCTTAAATTTTTATTATGCAACAAAAAGTACATCTGTAAACAAGACATACAAAAACCCGACAACCCCATGCCATAAGCGACTATGGACTGCCGCAGTACAGGTTTTTATATATAACATTATCAAAGCTGCAACGCAGCCATTAATATAAAACCGTCCCAACAAAATGCACAAACTTTTGTCACAAAAATACATGAAAAACCATGATATTTTCGGGCAAAAACACATGCAAAAGGGCATAAAATCCCCTAGGGATACATTAAAACATTTTAACACCTTTATTTAGCCCTGTCAATACCCTTTTTTTATTTTAGCAAACTTTTTAATATACTAAAACAGGCGCAGACAAATATACTCTCTGTCTGCACCTGTCTGTTATTATCTGTTTCTTACATATTTTGCCGCAGCTATACCTGCAACTGCACCATCAGCTGCTGCCGTTACAAGCTGTCTTACTTCCTTGGTACGGCAGTCACCTGCCACAAAAATACCCTTAGTTGATGTAAGGCAATCTTCCCCTGCAACAACATAACCAGCTGAATCAAGTTCCACCAGTCCCTTAAATATATCATTGGAAGGGACCTGACCCACAGCAGCAAAAACTCCGCTGACATCAAGGGTTTTAACACTGTCATCCTTAAGATTTTTTACCTTAAAACCTTCCACCCTGTCAGTACCTTCTATTTCCACGGGAATATAGCTTTTAAGCTGAATGATATTGTCCCTGTTGGCAATTTCATCTATATAAGTCTGTTCACCCCGGTACTCGTCACGTCTGTGTACAAGGTACACATTTGTACAATACTCACTCAGAAAAAGGGCATCCTCAAGGGCAGTATTACCTCCACCTACCACAGCAACATTCTTTCCCTTATAAAAGGCTCCGTCACAAGTGGCGCAATAGGAAACTCCCTTACCAGTCAGGATTTCTTCCTTATCAAGATTAAGTTTGCGTTTTTCAAGTCCCGTTGCTATTATTACAGCCGCAGTCTTATATATAACTCTGTCAGTAACAACGTCAAATCCTGTATCTGTAGGCTCTACCGACTTAACGGCGCTGAACTTTATTTTGGCACCCAGGGACTTTGCCTGTTCATACAGCCCTGTTGCAAAGTCAAATCCCGATACAGAGGCAATGCCCGGATAGTTTTCCACTCTGTCGGTAGAACCTATCTGTCCGCCATATCCCTTGCCATCCAGAATAATAATATCCTGACCTGCCCTCTGGGCATATATGGCTGCACTTAAGCCCGCTGTACCTGCACCTATGATAACTATTTTATAGTCCTCATTTATTTTCATCTATTATCTCCTGTAAATCGTCTTCACTGTGTACGCCTACAACCCTTGTTACCTGCTCTCCATCCTTAAAAAGAATAAGTGTTGGGATAGTGGACACACCGAATGCCATTGCAAGTTCCTGTTCATCATCAACATTTACCTTGCCAAAAACAACATCCGGATTTTCCTCTGCAACAGCATCGAAAATAGGTGACTGCATCTTGCAGGGACCGCACCATGATGCCCAGAAATCCACAAATACAGGCTTATCTGACTTAAGTACCTCTGCTTCAAAATTGTTTTTGTTAAAATTCATTACACTCATTTTTATTTCTCCTTTCTTACGGATCACATTTACCACAGGGTGAATATCCCTGTTGCAGTGCCTCCTGTCTGGACGAAAAATATACTCTGTTTTTTTCCGCCGGAAGTGTGCTGCAATCCGATTTATGAAATTTTTTTGAATTAATATTGCCTATATATGTTATTTCCGACTCAACAGGAGAGGATGTTTCATTTTCCCGTGAGTCCTTGAAGACAGCTTCAGATTCGTTTGTGGTCTGCACTGCCTCCTCCGATACAGCCGAAGCCGTATCATTGTATATGATATTATTACCATCACTTTCAATGGTAATTGTACCCTGCTTATCGGTCCTTAATACAGTTATACCAAAGCTGTCAAGGACAGAAAGTGTTTCGCTGTCCGGATGACCGTAGCTATTGTCAACGCCACAGCTTATAACAGCATACTGAGGATCTACCGCCTCCACAAAGTCAGGTGAAGATGAGCTTGAACTGCCATGATGTCCACATTTAAGCACATCCGCACTGACATCTTCTCCTGCTGCAAGTATCTCCTCCTCAGACAATGCCTCCGCATCACCCATAAAGATAAAATCCGTTTCACCGTATGTAAGTTTAAGGACTACCGAATAATCATTAAGATCCTCATAACTTTCCGAACATGGAGCAAGTACCCTACAGCTTACCTGCTGTCCCAAAGAAAAGGTATCCCCCGCCTTAACAGCCTTGATATCCTCTACATCCTCAAGGGCATCCAGCATATTTTCAAAATCCTTTGTGGTATGGCTCACATCAGGCATATAAAAATGCTCTACCTCTGTCGAGTCAAGAACCTCATCCATTGCATTAATATGGTCACTATGGGGGTGGGTAGCTATAACTGTATCAATTTCATCAATTCCCCTTTGTGTCAGATAAGAGGTAACAGCTCCGCTTTTTCCTTCCCCTTCACCTGCATCAATAAGCATATTTACACCGTCAGGAGTAGTTATCAGAATACTGTCACCCTGTCCCACATCAATATAGTCTACCCTTAACATATCATCAGTGGCAAAGGTCTGTGCCTGTTCGGTTACAGGCTCCGTTTTTGTAGCAGTTTCAGCAGATATGTTACAGCCTGTCATGGAGAGTATAATTGCTATAATCAAGCTTATTTTTTCCATATATTACCTCACTATTACTCCACCACCAAGAACATAACCGTCAATATAAAATACGGCCGCCTGTCCCGGGGTAACTGCCCTTTGGGGAACATCAAATTCACAAATCACCTTGTCATTCTTTACTGTAAGGGTACAAGGGCTCATCTTCTGGGAATATCTTATCTTTCCCATTGCCCGAAGGCTGCTATTCTCCTGAGGTTTATCATAAGCCATCCAGTTAAAATCCCTTACATAAACCTCCCTTTTAAACAGGTCCTCGTTGCTGCCCAAAACAACCTCATTGCGTTCCGGATCAATGGAACATACATAGGCAGGCACACCAAGGGCTATACCAAGCCCCTTACGCTGACCTATGGTATAATTACAAATTCCCCTATGTCTGCCAAGAACATTACCTGATTTATCCACAAAATTACCTTCCCTGACAGGTGTATTGATATTTTCCTCAATAAAAGCACTGTAATCTCCGTCAGGCACAAAACATATATCCTGACTGTCAGGCTTATCAGCTACCACAAGTTCTATTTTCCTTGCAATATTTCTGATTTCATCTTTTTCGTAACTGCCAAGGGGCATCAGAGTATGTTCCAGTTGAAACTGGGTCAGATTATACAGGGCATAGGTCTGATCCTTACCCTGGGTATCAGAAAGTGCCAGAGTATATCTTCCCGTTTCCGGATGGCGCATTACCTTTGCATAATGCCCCGTAGCAATATAATCAGCACCTATGGACATTGCCTTTGTAAGCAAAGACTCCCACTTCACATAGCGGTTACAGGCTATACAAGGATTGGGAGTAGCACCCTTTAAATACTCATCAATAAAATAATCAATTACCTTAGTCTTAAATTCCTTTTTGAAATTCATTACATAGTAGGGTATATCCAGCTTTGCAGCAACACGCCTTGCATCATCCACAGCAGTCAATCCGCAGCATCCGCCCTCATCTTCAACAGTTTGCCGCTCCTCTTCCTGCCATATCTGCATGGTAACTCCTATTACATCATAGCCCTGCTCTTTAAGCAGGTAGGCGGCAACCGACGAATCCACTCCGCCGGACATACCCACAACAACCTTTTCAGGCATATTAATCCTCCTCGGGTATTTCCTCGTGGTCCCCTATATCCTCCTTTGGCTCTTTAAGGCCCTCGATTACAATACCGTTTTTCTGTGCATAGTCCCATAGGGCAGCATGAAGTGTCTCCTCTGCAAGGCAGGAACAGTGTACCTTTACAGGTGGAAGTCCGTCAAGAGCTTCCATTACTGCCTTATTTGTAATTTTCATTGCTTCCTCTATGGTTTTACCCTTTATAAGCTCGGTAGCCATTGAGCTGGTGGCAACAGCGGCACCACAACCAAAGGTTTTAAACTTTGCATCCTCAACAATATTATTTTCTATTTTAAGATATACCTTCATTATATCTCCGCACTTGGCATTTCCCACAGTGCCTACACCGCTTGCATCCTCAATTTCACCCACATTTCTCGGGTTCATAAAATGATCCATTACCTTTTCACTGTATTGCATAGTAATTCTCCTTTAATTATACACTTGGTAAATTATTTTGTCCAGAAAACAATCATTTGTTTTTCATATATTCCTCATAGAGAGGGGACATTTCCCTGAGCCTTTGCACAATAGGCGGAAGCTCCCTGAGAAGAACCTCCACATCCTCCTCGGTATTAAAATGTCCCAGGGTAAGGCGTAAAGATCCATGTGCCTTTTCATGAGGCAAACCGATTGCCAAAAGTACATGGGATGGGTCAAGGGAACCGCTTGTGCAAGCACTTCCGCTGCTGGCACATATTCCCTTCATATCAAGGAGCAGCAGCATTGACTCACCCTCAATAAACTCAAATGATATATTTACATTTCCCGGCAGTCTTTCTTCCGGATGTCCATTAAGTCTTGAATGGGGTATAGTGGTTAAAATCCCCTTTATAAGCTTATCCCTCAGGGATATAAGTCTTGCCCTTTCCTCATCAATTTCAGAGGATGCAAGTCTTATTGCCTCACCAAGTCCTACTATTCCAGGAACGTTTTCAGTACCTGCACGTCTGCCCCTTTCCTGGGCTCCACCATGTATAAACGGTTTAAGCCTGATACCTTTTCTTACATAAAGAGCTCCTATGCCCTTAGGACCGTAAAGTTTATGTCCGCTAAGGGAAAGCAAATCTATATTCATTTCCTCCACATCTATAGGCAGATGTCCCACTGCCTGAACTGCATCGGTATGGAACAATATACCCTTTTCCCTTGCAATTTTACCTATCTCTGCAATGGGCTGTACAGACCCGATTTCATTATTTGCAAACATAACGGAAATAAGAATGGTATCATCCCTTATAGCCGATTTAAGGTCTTCAAGGGAAATAATGCCATACTCGTCTACAGGCAGATAAGTCACTTCAAAGCCCTTGCTTTCCAGATATTCACAGGTATGCAAAATAGCATGATGCTCAATTTTTGTAGTTATAATGTGCTTTCCCTTGTCACTGTAGCTATCTGCAATACCCTTTAATGCCCAGTTGTCAGATTCGCTGCCTCCTGCAGTAAAATAAATTTCACTGCTCTTTGCATTAATGGCATCGGCAACTGACTGTCTTGCCTCATCAACAGCCTCCCTGTTTTCTCTGGCTATCTTATATATACTTGATGGGTTTCCATATTTTTCCGTAATATATGGAAGCATCTTATCTATTACTTCCTTACGTGGCTTTGTAGTAGCCGCATTATCAAAATATATTTCCATTATTCACACACTCCTATTACTTAATTATCCTCGACACATTCCAGGTCGGGACATACTTTTATATAGTTATCCGCAAGCTCTGCCAAGGTTATACTGTCGGCAGCCTGATTTACACTGACACTTAATTTCTCCCACACATCACGGGTAACACATTTGCCGCACTTAGCAAGGCTGCAGCTTTCTGCCCTTGATACACAATCCACAAGGGACATAGGCCCTTCAATAGCCCGAAGTATATCTCCCACAGTAATATCTGCCGGATCCTTTGCAGGTTCATATCCACCCTGAGCTCCCCTTATGCTTCTGAGCAAGCCTGCCCTTCTGAGTGGCAATACAAGTTGTTCAAGATAGCTTTCGCTAATATCCTGACGTTTTGCCACACAGCTGAGGGAAACGCATTTACCCTCCCTTGCATTTGCAGCTATATCTACCATGGCACGGAGACCATACCGTCCTCTGGTTGAAACCTTCATAAAGTTCACCTCATCAATTCCGACTAAAAAACTCAACTTTCATCTTGCCTGTATTTTATCACACAAAAAAGTTAATGTCAAGTAAAATACTCGGAATTATAAATTGTTTTATATTTTTCCTTCCATTTGCATATTTTATTCAAATTTATTCCTTTTTAGTCAGGTTTTTTTTGTGCATAATGACGTTTTGTCCGTTTGCACTTTTTTTAATGAAATTCTAATTTGCATTTTTCTGAAAACTGTGCTATACTTTAATCGTACCAAGGCGGTATCCTTGGTATATAACAGAGCCAGACTCTATTATTCATATACAACTCTCCACTTGAAATAGGCTTATGTCCTCCACTCACGACATAAGTCTATTTCCCTTTTATGAGGAAAATATCCCTTCTGTAAGATATTCAAATAAAAAAGCCCCTGTGAGGGGCAGTATTTGAATTTAACATTAATCAAGCCACGTTTTTTTATTGCCATAGCATACGGCATAACCACAGACTGGTCAGAATCCCTGCAATATTAGCAACAAGGGCTCCTGCAAGGGTATACCTTGTTTTTGAAATCTTAATTGCCATAAAGTAAACGCACATTGTATAAAAGACCGTTTCGGTGCAGCTCATCATTACAGATACAAACCTGCCAGTAAAGGAGTCAGGTCCATAGGTTTTAAACAAATCCAGAAGCAGACCTGTAGAGGCTGAGGAAGATACAAGACGCATAAAGGTAAGGGGAACTACCTCTGCCGGATAGCCTACAACAGATGCCAAAGGCTCAATAAACTTTGTAATAAGTTCCAGTGTTCCACTAGCATTCAGAACTCCCACCGCTACCATAAGACCTATTAACGTAGGCAGAATATCAAGCACTACCTTAAAGCCATCCTTTGCCCCCTCCACAAAGCTGTCATATATATTTATCCTTTTTGAATAACCATAGAAAATAATGTATACAAATACAAGAGGTATCATCATATCGGAAATAAAACTTACAAACTTCATTTTTTACCTTCCCGCCTTTCCATAAGCTTGGCGAAAATAATGGAAGCAACGGTAGACGCCAATGTAGTCAATATGCCAGGGCCAATGATTTCAGATGGGTTCTGGGAGCCATACTGGGCTCTGTAAGCAAGTAAATTAACGGAAACAAGTTGCAGAGAGGACATATTGACTATCATAAACATACACATTTCACGGCTTGCAATACTTCTCCTGCCGTTTAAAGTTGACAACTCCTGCATTGCTTTTATGCCCGGAGGGGTAGCACCCCAGCCAAGCCCCAGAAAGTTGGCAATAAAATTTGCCGCTATGTACTCAAACGACTTATGCCCCTTTGGTATCCGCGGAAAAAGAAACCGCAGAAATGGCATAAGTTTTTTCGTAAGGGATTTAATTAAGCCTGCATCCTCCCCTATACGCATAATCCCCGTCCACATGGATAATACTCCCAGCATGGTTATTGATATGGAAACAGCCTCCTTGGCAGACTCAATGGCACCGTTAGTCACCTCAGGCAGCCTGCCAGTAAAAGCTCCTACTAAAACACCTATTAAAATCATTCCGCCCCATAAGTAGTTAAGCATATAAAACTCCGTTTTTTATTAGCATATGAGAGAATTGGCCTGTAAATTCATTTTTTGTTTACATGTTTTTTCAATTTACATAACAGAGCTCAAAATATATTTTGCTTTTATCCACAAGCCGTACAAATATCTCTTTATATTGATGTTTAAATCAATTCCTTATTACTTACAAGTACTTCCATATTTAATTTAACCCTTTGAAAAAGTATAATTTTCCCTCCTTGGGGCAACATTAACTTAAAGCATAAATTCGGAGGGAATAATATGGCGTTGAATAAGGTTGAAATATGCGGTGTAAATACAAGCAAGCTGCCTATACTCAAACCAGAGGAAAAGCAGGAGCTATGGGACAAGCTCCAGAAGGGCGACCCACAGGCTCGAAGTCAGTATATATACGGTAACCTCAGGCTTGTATTAAGCGTAATACAGCGATTTTCCAACAGAGGCGAAAGTGCTGACGATTTGTTTCAAGTAGGCTGTATCGGACTTATCAAGGCAATTAACAATTTTGACACTTCCCACAACGTAAAATTTTCCACCTACGCCGTGCCTATGATAATAGGAGAGATACGCCGCTACCTCAGGGATTACAACAGCATAAGGGTTTCACGTTCAATAAGGGATACCGCCTACAAGGCATTACAGGTAAAAGAAAGACTTACAAGCGAAAAAAGCCGTGAGCCAACCCTTGAAGAAATTGCAAAGGAGTTGGATCTTAAAAAGGAAGATGTTATATTTGCCCTTGATGCCATACAGGATCCCATATCACTGTTTGAGCCTGTATATCACGACGGCAGCGATGCCCTTTTTGTAATGGATCAGGTAAGTGATGAAAAAAATACAGATCTTTCATGGATAGAAAATATTGTATTGTCAGAGGCTATGAACAAGCTGACAGACAGAGAAAAGCATATTATAGAGCTGAGATTTTTTGACGGCAAGACCCAGATGGAAGTTGCCGAGGAAATAGGAATAATTCAGGCACAGGTTAGCAGACTTGAAAAAAACGCTCTTAAAAACATGAAAAAATATATGTGAGGTCATTAAAAATGGATATTAACTCATTTAATGTAAAAGGAATGAGAGTTTGTCTGTGTAATACAAAAAAATTCAATTCCACTACACTATGCCTTGTTTACAGGACAGGACTTAACAGAGAAACCGTAAGTTCCTACGCTCTTCTGCCTAAAATACTGTCCCGGGCAAGCAGCCGCCACGATTCCATGGGGCGTGTAAACAGGTACCTTGAAGAAATGGGAGGGGCTGAATTTATTGCACAACCAATTAAAAAGGGTAATGAACAGATAATAACCTTCTATATTACAGCCCCAAAGGAATACAGCGGAAGAATGTTTGAGTTTTTAAGTGATACGGTATATCGCCCCCTTATAAATGAAAACAGTTTTATGCCTTCCTATGTTCACAGTGCCTGTAGCGTGGCAGGGAAAGAAATAGGGGATAAGATAAATGATAAAAAAAGCTATGCCGCCGAAAAAATGATTGAACTTATGTGCAAGGATGAAATCTTTGGCATTTGTTCCGACGGATATACAGAAGACTTTGGAGATATATCCGGTCAGAGTCTTTATCAGGCATACAGCAGACTGCTTAAGGAAGGAAAGGTAGAAATATATATAGCGGGGGATATAAGTCCCAACGAGGCAGAAAGTTATATTACAAACTGCTTTGATCATGTTTCTGACAGCCTTCCCACTACATCTGATGATAACACAAGCACTTCCCATCCACCCAGGTATTATACAGAACCTGCCGACACTGCCCAGTCCATACTTACTATAGGCATACGTACGGGGCAGTCAGACTATCCACAACTTAAACTATGTAACGAAATATTAGGAGGCGGTGCATCATCGCGGCTATTTAAAAATATCAGAGAAAAAAAATCCCTTTGTTATTATATAAATTCCTCTCTGTACAGATACAAGGGATTAATAAGTGTACAGGCAGGTATAGAAGCATCAGCCGCTGAACAGGTAGTTGAAGCAGTGAACGATGAAATAAATTCCCTTGCAGAAAGGGGAGCATCTAAAAAGGAGCTTGAGCTTGCAAAGGACAACCTGTTAAGTGCATATAAAATCATTGAGGACTATCCCCAAAGACTCCTTGACTATATGCTGTCACTATCGGTTGCAGGCAAAGAATATTCCCTTACAGATGAAGCTAAAACAATAGCTGAAGTTCAGGACATAAAGGGTGCCCTTGACGGAGCATACATGGATACCATATACCTGTTAAAGGAGGGTAACAAATGAATGACATTACCTACAGAACTACAGACAGTGGCTTAACAGTCTGCTGTATAAAAAAGCCCGGATATGTAGAGAAGCAGGCAATGGTGGCTGTAAGATGTGGTTCGGCAGATGTCAGGCTGAAAGGAATAAGAGAAAATTTTACACTACCACATGGTACAGCACACTATCTGGAACATAAGATGTTTGAAAAAAAGCATGGAAATATTTTTGACAACTTTTCCCATCTCGGAGCGGATGCAAATGCCTATACTTCCCTTGATACCACGGCATACTACTTTACCTGCCAGGATAATTTTGAAAAATGCCTGTCACTCCTTGGAGAAATGGTAACAGAACCCCACATCACCAATAAGGGCATTGAAAAGGAAAGGGGCATAATAGAAAGTGAAATAACCATGTATGAGGACAATCCCTGGTGGCAGTCATACTTTGGTATGCTTGGAGGACTATACAATGAAAGTCCTGTAGCTGTACCCATTGCAGGCAGCAAGGCAGACATAGGGGAGATAGATCAGGATACCCTTAAGCTCCTTTACAGAAGTATGTATACCCCGGACAATATAATAGTAATAGCAGCAGGAGATATTGATGAGGAAAGTTTTTTTAATCAGGTAGAAAAGGAATTTTTATTTACTCCCAGAGAAAAGGCTGAGTCTGTATTTCCGGCAGAGGATAGAATAAACAAGGTATCGGTCAAAAGGCACATGAACATAGCAACGCCAATATTCAGCATAGGTTACAGAGAAAATAACTTTGATATGCCACCTTTGATGCGTATGATGACTTCAAAAATTCTTATGGATATATTTGCAGGGAAAGGTTCTGTATTATACGAAAAGCTGTACACCTCAGGACTTTGCACCTCACCTCCAAGCCTTGAATACCTGTGGGGTATGCAATACGGTGCATCTGTAATATCAGGAACTTCTGACAAGCCCGAAACCCTTCTTTCGCGGCTTGACAATGAAATAAATAATTTTTTAAGCTATGGTATATCGGAAAAATACTTGAGCCGTATAATTACAAAAAGCCGTGGAGAACTTAAGAGGCGGATGGACAGTCTGAGCTTTTGTTGTTCCTATGCGGCTGATCACTTTGCAAAATCAATAAAAACACTGGACATTTCTGATAAATATGATAGTATTAATAGTGATATGCTTCTGATAAGGCTTAAGGAACATTTCAGAGCAGATAACCTATGTATGTGTGAAATACTGCCAAACTGACTTCCAAAGCACCTTAAAGGTGCTTGGAAATTACATAGAAAGCGGAGATAGATATGAATTCAACACCTGATATTTACTTTCCTAACTTAGGAATAAGTATTGATAATATGGACAGGGTAGCATTTAGCCTGTTTGGATTTGATGTATACAAATACGGGGCAATAATATGCTTTGGAGTAATACTTGGCATTGCCCTTGTAATATACCGTGCAAAAAGGAGTGGACAGGATCCGGATATATATACTGATTATGTGTTCTGGGGTATACTTTTCGGTGTGCTGGGTGCAAGGTGTTACTATATGATATTCCATGCAGGTACATTGAAAGGCTTTTTTGAGATACGCAGCGGGGGACTTGCCATTTATGGAGGTATAATAGGTGCAGTTCTTGCCCTGATTGTATACACACGTATAAAAAAATATCCCCTGCTCCTTTTCACAGACACTGCTGTAACCAGTCTGGTGCTGGGCCAGCTTATAGGGCGCTGGGGCAACTTCGTAAACAGAGAAGCCTTCGGCGGACCTACAGAAAGTATATTTGCAATGGCGTACAAAGCAAGCCAGGTACCGGGGCTTGATATAACCGACAGTACCTCTGCCATTTACAACGGCTATGCCACATATCCCTTGCACAATTTAAATGGTACAGACTATATATGGGTACACCCAACCTTCCTGTATGAAAGCTGCTGGAATATACTGTTGCTTATACTCCTACTAGTATTAATCAGGCACAAAAAGTTCGACGGACAACTAACAGCAACATACTTTATCGGATACGGTGCAGGCAGATTTATAATAGAAAGCATGCGTACAGATCAACTGCTTATATTCGGCATACCCGTAAGTATGCTTCTTTCTGCAGTGCTTGTAATAGTCGGCATAATATTTACTATATATAACCTTATCAAAGTAAAGGCAAAAAAATAACGGGTCCACCATACCCGTTATTTTTTCATACATTTCCCTGACATAACAGGGAAGGCGAAGCACCTCATTTTGTCCAAAACACATAACATAAATAAAAAGCACAGAGGAAGGAGTCTTTATTTATAAGATTTATCAATATAAGGAGAAAACAAAATGAGGCGCCGGAGATAAACTCCAACGCCTTTGTTGTATGGGCATATTATATCCCTAAAGCCTCAAAATGTCAAGGATACAAAAACAAACCGCATAATTTTTCATATAATTTAAGTAAAAACTAATTTTTTTATAATTTAATTATTGGTTTTAACTTATCCTTTCAACTTATCCTTTTTTGCAGAATTAACAATAACAACAAACTCCGAAAGAATATTTTCCAAAATACTCAAATTAGCATCACTCAAATTCATAAGCATTTCCGCAACAGGTGTTTTCATATCAGAAAGATTTTCACGTCCCATTAGCAAGTAATCGGATGATAAATAAAACTTATCACATATCTTGTATAGAGTTTCAGCAGACATACCTTTCTTTCCATTCTCCAATTCAGCCAGAAATTGGGGAGAAATGTCTATCATTTCCGCAAAAGTTTCCCTCGATAATGACAACTTTTCTCTCTGCTTACGCAACCTTTTTCCTATTATAACTTTATCCAATTCCAAAAAAATCACCTCAAATTATATTTTAGTTATTGCTTTTAGCTTATAAATATGCTATAGTTTAAATATAAGCTAATAGCGTAAAACTTTTATGCTATCAGCTTAATATATATCTATAAGAGGTGTAATATGTATTATTTTTCAACGAAAAAAGGGGGCTTGCTTATGTTAAAACAAAATCTTACAAAATGCTGTTTTATTCTAGTGCTTATGTTCGGCTGTATTACAGGTACACAACTGACAGTTTGTGCAGATGAAGCAAATGATACAGCAGTCAGCAGTGCTGCACTTACTGCTTATAGTTCATCAAACAACAGTTATTCTGTGACAGGAGGCAAAATATATTACAAAATAACAAACGGTAATGTATATATAACAGACTGTGACAGCAATGTTACAAGTGCTGTTATACCTCAAAATTTGGACGGATATCCCGTTATAGAAATTTCGGAAAATGCCTTTAAGGAAAACAAACTACTAAAAAACGTAACAATTCCTATATCTGTAACAGATATAGGCCGTTCAGCCTTTCAGGATTGTGATTCTCTCACCTCTATCACAATTCCTTCATCTGTAACAAATATAGGCCGTTCTGCCTTTCAAGATTGCGGTCTGTTAAACTCAGTTACTTTAAACGAAGGATTATACCAAATAGGAGGCGAAGCCTTCAGAGGCTGTCCTAAACTCACGGAAATAACTATTCCATCAAGCGTAAAAAGCTTAAAATCTTACCCAGGTGCTGCTTTTGCGGACTGTACGGCACTTCAAAAGGTAACCATTAAAAACGGTGTTCCTCATATAGGCGAACGTACCTTTCAAGGCTGCACAAAGCTTACCGAAATATCTATTCCGACAAGTGTAAACGAAATATGCGATTATGCCTTCAGCGGATGCAGCGGTCTTAAAAGTGCTACGATTTTCTGTGGTGCAGGAGCAATAATAAACTCATATGCTTTTAATGACTGCAGTGGATTAACTAACCTTAATATGACAAACAGCAGAATAGTATCCATAGGAAGAGCCGCTTTCAAAGGTTGTACTGCCCTAAAGTCAATTGTTGCTCCATCTAGCCTATTGGAGATTGAAAGAGAGGGGTTTATGGACTGTACTTCTTTAAGAGCATTAAATCTTAACGAGGGTTTAACTACGCTTGGAGATGCTGCTTTTAGAAACTGCACTTCTCTTTCGGAGATCACTCTGCCTTCAACACTCAATACCGTAAACGGTTATTGGGGAGGTGCTTTCCAAGGATGTACTTCCCTTAAATCAGTTACTTTTAAGGAGGGCATCTCTGTTGTTGGTGAATATATGTTTAATGACTGCACCTCATTAACAAATGTAAATCTTTCAAAAACGATAACATCCATCGGAAATAACGCCTTTGAAAATTGCACAAAACTAAGTAAAATCATCATTGCACCTACAGTTGCAATGACTATAGATGAATACGCTTTCAGGAACTGCTCGGGGCTAAAGGAGCTTAAACTGCAGTCTAGTACCATAACACAAATAGGCAGAAGTGCTTTTGAAAACTGCACAGCACTAAATACAGTTACAATTCCGGGTTGTGTTGTGAGTATAGGCAGAAACGCTTTTGCAAGTTGCTCATCACTTGTTTCCTTATATCTTAACGAAGGTATACAATCAATAAATGATGGTGCTTTCCTCGGATGTATTTCACTTAAGGAAGTCACTATTCCGGCAAGTATATCAGAAATAGGTGGATATTGGGGCGGGGCTTTTGAAAACTGTACCTCGCTTGGCTCTGTGAATATAAAAAACGGGGTAAACAGCTTGGGTGAGCAGATGTTTGAAGGGTGCAGTACACTTACATATATAATATTGCCAGGTTCCATTACAAATGTACCTGACAGTTGTTTCAACAACTGTACAAGCTTAAGTATTGCAATAATTGAAGATGGTATACAAGCAATAGGCAGCGATTCTTTTTATGGCTGTAATTCACTGTCAAAAGTATACATACCGGACAGTATGCAAACTATAAATAAGAATGCATTCAGGAATTGCCCTCAAACCATGGAATTGATATATAAAAACTCAAGTGCAATTGAAACCTTCTTTTCAGATAGCAGTATAAACTGTGCAAAAAAAGCTGTCACTTATTCACGAACTATAGGCGACGTAGATCCAAATGGTGATGGAAAAATTACAGCAAACGATGCAATGTTTGCCTTAAGATGTTCAATAACACCAGGCTTACTCACCGGAGACCGCCTTGCTGCGGCGGACTATAACGGTGATGGCAAAGTTACTTCAAACGATGCTTTTCTTATATTAAGAAGAAGTTTACAAGATATGTAATGTAGGAGGAATTAATATGAAAATATCAAAACTTATTGCAGCCTTAATGTTTATTGTAATAACACTTTCTTGTTTCGGCATTAACACCTTTGCGGCAGATGCCACAATCGCTGTAAGCAGCGTAAGATGCAATACAGGTGAAACGGTTCAAGTCCCCATTAGTATCAGCAACAATAGCGGACTTACCGATATACAGTTTAATGTAAACTTTGATAGTCTTTGCCTTGAATATTTAAGCTGCGAAACAACAAGCGATATATTTGCACTTGCATCTACCACCAACAGCGGCAATAAACTTTCTTATTCTGCAATGAATGCGGACCAAACAACAGACAACGGTATACTTCTCACAATAACATTCAAAGTAATATCAGATGAACGTCTTAACAGTGAAATCACAATCAGCGATATATTAGCTAACGACTTCGTAACAGCTAAAAATATTGAAATATCAAACGGAAAAGTTTCCATAGGTGGTTCTTTTGTTTCTACAACCGAAAGCACAACAAAACAAAGCATCGAAACCACCACTGTACAAACCATCGAAACTTCCACAGTTCGAACTACTGAAGCTTCTACCGAGATCACTACAAGGCAAACCACCACTGAACATACAACTGCAATACCTACATTTGAAACCACAACACAACATTTAACGGAAACAAATACAGAAGCCACAACCAAAGTGACTGAATTCGCCACAACTTCTGCTACTACAACCACCAAAAAATCTATTGTTAATAACGATTACGAAGTGGATACTGAAACCACAACAAAAAGCGGAGGTAAATCTTCAAGTAAAGCAAGTAATAATCTCACATCCAAAAGCCAAACTGAGGTTACAACAGAAGCAACATCAATCAATACGAATGAGAATCGCGAAAATACAGTTAGTGTAATTATTGGCGAAAACAAACTATATAAAAATGGTATTGCAGTTATAATGGACGCTGCCGCATATATTCAGCCATCAAGCAACAGCACAATGATACCATTAAGATTTGTATCCACAGCAATTGCCGAAATAAAAGGATTTAATGCAACCGTAAGTTGGGAAAGCAAAACAAAAACCGCAAAAATAACTTACCAAAATCATAATATCTCTTTTACGGCAGGCAGTAATACAATGTATGTTAATGGTAATCCTGTAGTCATGGAAAATGGAGTTAAGGCAGAGATTAATAACGACAGAATGTATATTCCTTTCAGGGCATTGGGAAATGCAATGGATATAAATGTCAGCTGGGACGCACAAAGTAAAACTGCAATCTACAAATAAAAAATAATACAAACAGGCTCTATTAAAAAAAATAATTAAAATGGAGCCTGTTTTTCATAATAAAATATATTTACTTTTTTAATTTCTTACTCCATAAAAATTATTTGGAACCTCACCACTGAACACTGTATTAACAAGCATCAATTTACGGGTTATACCGAACTTTTCTTTAAAAAGAGGATTTACAACCCCCATTTCCGCATCCACCACAAGCCATACCTTAAAATTAACCTGACCTATACCTGTACTGACTACCTCCGTTTCATAATCCGCCTGAGCCTTTCCGGAGGGTGTGATATATACAGGAATTCCTGCACCTGAATGGGAAAAAAATCCCAGTCCCGTAAGTACACCTACAGGAATATCAATCCTTTCAGCCTTGGGAACGTTAAGCTCCTTTGATAAATGTTCTGCCGCCTCCGCACAAAGGCTATTCACCATTACAGAATTAACCTCCAGATATGTAAGTCTGCCTTCTTCATCAAAATAGGCATTATACAAATCCCCTGCCTCCAGGCCCTCATCCTCTATACACTCCTTAAGATATTCACCTATGGATGCATTGACACGGCTTACACTGCGTTCCCTGGCAAGTTCAAGGGCAGCAGGAACGGCAAAATGTTCAAAAAGACAAATAAACATGACTGTTATTAATATGGCTATTACTGTCAAAACTATAAGAAAGACTTTTAAACGCAAAAAAAATTTACCAAAATAAAACAATTCAGAAAAAAATTCCTTTATATATTTAACAAGGTCTGCTATAATGATATTGTTGAAAATATGCTTTTATGCCATAGCCCTTCTACAGTAATGCAACTTACATGTGCTATGACTGAGCAAGTGGAGATATACCCTTGACGGGAGGTCGTATAATGATTTCAAGCAGTAATGACAGCAGTACAAGGCGTAGGAGTACTGCCCAACATTCCTCAAAAAGTTCTTCTAAGGCAAGACGGAGGAAAAGGAAGGGCAGGCAGTCCAAACCATTCAGCACACTGCTTAAAACTTTGATAGTTGTAGGGATTTTATTTGCCTTTGCAATAGGTGGAGCAGGTATAGGTGCGTATATTGCCATAATCCGCAATACCCCTGATCTGGGATTGGTTGCTATTCAGCCGCAAACATATACCACAATTATATATGACAGTGGCGGCAATGAACTTGACAGACTTCACGGAGATGAAAACAGAGAATATGCTACCCTTGATGAAATACCTCTGTATATGCAGCAGGCAGTCATCGCCATTGAGGACGAGCGTTTCTATCAGCATGACGGTGTTGATATCCGTGGTTTTGCCCGTGCTGCATACTCTACCCTTTCAGGCAAAAGACTTGAGGGCGGAAGTACCATAACTCAGCAGCTTATCAAAAACAATGTTACAAAGGTTCAGCGTAATACCGTAGTTACCAAGTTACAGGAGCAATACCTTGCTACCAAGTATGAAAAGGAGCTTACAAAGCAGCTTGGCTCAAAAGAGGCGGCAAAGGACTATATCCTTGAGCTTTACCTTAACACCATTGCCCTTGGTCACGGCTATAACGGTGTACAAGCAGCATCCCTGGGCTACTTCAATAAGGATGTATCAGAGCTCAGCCTTGCGGAGTGTGCTGCCCTTGCAGGTGTAACAAACAATCCTTCCCTGTACTCGCCACGTACTCAACCTGAGAACAACAAGGCAAGACAGACAATCATTCTTAACTATATGTGTGAACAGGGATATATTACAGAGGAAGAAAAGGAGGCTGCCCTTGCAGAGGACATATATTCCAAAATATCCGAATCGGATTCGGTAGATGTGGATACAACATCAGATGAAACAGATAATATACACAGCTACTTTGTAGATGCACTCTTTGAGCAGATTTCAACAGATCTGCAAAACAAGTATAATATGAGTTCTACACAGGCTGAATATGTTCTTTATAACGGCGGTTTGCAGATAAATGCCACTATAGATACAAATATGCAGCAAATAGTGGATAATGTATTTTATAATCCCGATGCCTTCCCTTCCATGACATACAACTATGACATAACTTATGTTGTATCTATAGAAGACAGCACTACGGGACAGCAGACACATACCCAGTACAATCAATTTGCACGTACAAGGGAAAGTGCCGAAGAATGGGTAAAGCAGAAACGTGCAGATATTGAGGCAGGTCTTACAGATACCCAGAGCATAGTTGCAGACAAAGCAACTTACAGTATACAGCCTCAGGCTGCAATGGTAATAATTGACTATCATACAGGTGAGGTTAAGGCCCTTGCCGGCGGAAGGGATGTTAAAACCATTAATCGTGGCTTTAACAGAGCTACCGATGCAGAAAGACAGCCCGGCTCCGTATTCAAAGTACTGGCTGCCTATGCACCTGCTATAGATACAGGAAAAATTACAGCAGCAACCCTTATTAAAGATGAGCCTTATACCATAGGAGATTATTCACCCAAAAACTGGTACAGCGGTTATAGAGGCAACTGTACTGCAAGGGTAGGTATAAGGGATTCTATGAATATACTTGCAGTTAAGACAATGGTTGAAACAGGCATTGACGTATGCTATGATTACCTGCTTAACTTCGGCTTTACCACCCTTGAGGATGACAACCACGCTGCAACTGCATTGGGTGGTTTGTCAAACGGTGTTACCCAGCTTGAGGTTGCAGCAGCTTACGGTACAATAGCAAACCTGGGCGAGTACAGAAGACCAATGCTCTATTCCATGGTACTTGACCATGACGGCAATGTACTCCTTGAAAACAACTCTGAGCCAAGGCAGGTACTTAAGGCCACCTCAGCCTATATCCTTACTCAGATGATGAGCAGCGTTGTAAATGACAGTAAGGGTACAGGTACCGCTGCCAAGTTTAAAAATTCCCAAATGCCTGTTGTAGGAAAAACCGGTACTACCACAGATACAAAGGACCTTACTTTCGTAGGTTACACACCATATTATGTAGGCAGTATATGGATGGGCTATGACAGATACGACACCACCGTTGCCAATATGAATGGACTGAGCAACCAGCATGCTCACCTTGATGTATGGCGCAACATTATGGAGCAGATACATCAGGGACTAGAAGTAAAGGACTTCCCTCAGCCTGATGGCATAGTTGAGGTTGAGATATGCAAAGACACAGGTTATCTGCCAAGCAGCAGTTGTTCTACAATAACTGAATACTTTGCAGAGGGTACAGCACCTACAAAACGCTGCTCAGGTCACTGGTCAGCTGATACCTACGAAGACGAGGAGGATACAGACGATACAGCCGATACAGGCGAAAGCACTGATGATACCTCACAAAGCACTGAAGATACAGGAGAAGCAACTGTACCTGATGATGGTACAGATAATACTGACACTTCCGGAGAAACTGCACCGGAAACTCCTGATGAATCCCCTGAACAGCCTGCCACTACTGCACCTGTACAGGAAACTCCCCCACAGGAACCTGTAGCGGAAGACATAATAGTTGAACCTACTGTATCAGGAGGCTGAAATAATTAAATATAAAAAGGCTGTTTACACTTACAAATTATGTGTAAACAGCCTTTTTCAATACTCTGTTATGCTAACTACATTTTACTGTCAGTCGTTCAAGTCCCGTACCCCTTTTATAACATTCCATATACACAGATGTACACTTTTTAAAATTTGCAAAGCACTTCTTTGCCTGCTCCTCATTGCAATATACCTTCCACATACCGCTTAAAATAAAATTATACCCCTTATTTTCAATATATCCCTTTACATCATTAGTGGGATAACCCAGAAAAAGACCTATCTCATGGGGAAAGTCCCTTTGGGTTGCTATCCTGTTGAGAAGAAAGCTTACTGCCTCCTCCTCCGAAAATGAAGTATAGCCAAACTGACCAAGGATACATTTATTACACTTGTTGCTTAAGATTTCTCTTAATCCCTCAGGACGGTACAAGTATAACATTCTCTGACCCTTAAAGCCCTTAACCCCCTTTATACAAAGCCCCTTACCCCTTAATATATCCAAGCACCTTTTCATATCACTACCACAGTATTTGCCATCAAGGCAAAAAATACTTCCCACCTTAAGCCCTGCAAGAGTAGGGGCACAACATTTGATAATTATTTCTTCCGCCACAAAAACACCCTTCCTATACTGCAAACTCACTCAAAATTTTACTTAGGGCAGCCGTACTGCTGCTATGGGAACGAACTATCTTTGACATACTTCTTTCTCCCTCCCTAATCGCCGCACTGACCATCTTATGGGATACTGTACTTGTAAAAAGCACCAACAAATCAGGTGAACCTATCTGTTTTTTAAGATTACCCCTTGGCTGTGTAAAGACCTTTGCCTTACAGTTATGTACCTTGCACAACTCCTTGTATTTACGCACCATACAGTCGTTGCCACCTATAATAACAACACTCATAATATCACTCCTTAGCTATTGGTATTTTGTGAAATTAAATTAAAAATATAAGTAGGAATACAAAGTCAGTCCACAATAACTGATATTTAATCTGCCTTTACAGAAAAACAAGGCAACATTAAACAAAAGTTTCTGTTAGCATAAGCTAACCACATTGCAAAAAAATTACTCGACTTAATGTCGGGCATACACCACTATTTATATATACAATTACGACAGCAAAAAAGTAATCCGTCTAAATAAAATTTTGATTTTATAAAACAGAAACCTTTTCGGCACTTAGCTGACATAAATAAGAATATTTTAGTTAGCGTTTGCTAACCTATTTATATTTATATCATTATTTTTGTCCATTGTCAAGCACTTTTCCTGAACTTAACAAAAAGATACTCACAAAAAACACTGCCCTGAAACAGATACCATATTACAGAATAATCTGCAATCAAATATCATTAATAGAGCAGTGTCATTTGTTTAGTTAATATTTAATATTTTTCAACAGGAAATACAATACTGTTATCAAGACTTCTGGCTAAAATGTAAGCAGCATCATTTGCTGTCATATGGGTACCACCGCATACGCCGGCAAGTCTTATCTGCTCTTCATCAAGACCAGAATCCACATTTTTTAATACGTAACTTAATGCCAAAGCCGCATCATTAGATGTGTAAATACCGTTTCTGTCAACATCACCTATTTTTTCTGAAGGAAGGCTCTCTCTATATATATCTATTGAATTATCCTGTGTATCATATAGGGCAATATACAAGCTATCCTCCGTCATCGCTATCTTAGTGATACCGTTAAGCGGTGTATTTTCTGTGTCTATAAGTATATCCGTTGATGTTTCCTTTGCAAGGTCAATATACTTAACCATGTTGCCCAGATCGCCTCCGGAAATTACCAACTTATTATAACAGGCATCCAAATCCATACTGCTTACATCTCCCGATATGGGTTGTGTAATAACCTTATTCCATGAGTCACCATAAGATGTATAAACAGTAAGCTCATTATTATTATAGGTAACCAGACCGGTTAAATTCAAATAGTCAAAGGCAAACACAGGAACTTCATTATCAACCGCAGTAAAGTCAGTAATACGGTTTATCTCAGGGCTGCTGTTGACATAATTAATATAATATAAGCCGTAGGTATCTGTTCCCTCTTTGGCAATATAAGCAGTATGTCCATTGTATTCAAAGGCATCCACTATATCTGCTGTATAAAAGGCTGTATTCTCAAGAAATTCATAATGACTGTAGTATGGTCTGCCCCAGGAAAGCACATAATTATGCCCCTCACTGTCGGTAAAAATACTGTTAACGGTATTTGATGACCTTGACCGGAAACTGTGTACATCTCCCTCCAGCAAACCCGTGCCTATAGAATAATCACCATTAAAGGTAAGGGGACTAAGGGAATAATCATCAAC
>CASFCZ010000105.1 GCA_949293325.1 uncultured Eubacteriales bacterium
TCTGATGTTCAAATCTGCAAGCAGATATTGAACGGGTCGCTCCTCATAACCACTTGTATAAAACAGTTTTTCATCTTATTTTACTTTGTAAAATAAGATCGGGATTTGAGTATATTTCATTTCCGATTATTTAGTTTTCAATGTTCGAGTTAGGCTTATTTAAAGCCTTCAGAGCTTTTTTTGAAGCTCCCTGTCCTTGCGACAGCTTAAATAGTTTATCATAACTTTCAGGCTTTGTCAAGAACTTTTTTTATTTTTTAAATCTTTTCTTTGCTGTCACTTTCGTGACAACAAAAGTTATTTTATCACAAACCCAAGGGCTTGTCAACAACTTTTTTTAAAAGTTTTTTTGCTTCAGCGTATCTCGCCGACAGCAAAATATATGTTACCACAGGTCTTTACATTTGTCAACACATTTTTTTACATTTTTTCATTTTATAGATTTTCATACAGTTTCCTGTAAAATTCCGGTCTGAAATCCACCTGTCCCGTAGCAGGATTTGGCACAAAAAGCCTTGGGTTGTGTATAGACAGATCAATATCCGAAATAAATATACCTTCACCTTCATTTAATATATCTCCTGCATAATATCTTACCTGTGGACGCTTAAAAGGACTTTTACCTACACCCATTATAACGCTTCCGCCTCCAAAGAAGGATGTACCGTCAAGGCCAGTCAGGTTTGCACTTAATATGAACATACCTGTATTTATAACATTATATTCCAATGTGCTTCTGTAATAGTTGCAAAAACTTTCCTTTGCCCCCTCCCCTGTATTTTCCAGGGCCATAGCGGTGGGATTAAGATAAAGACGTACTCCCTTTGCGGCATAATAACGGAGAAGTTCAGGAAAATTATAAGTATCGTAACATATTCCTATGCCTGTTTTCCCCCAGGGGGTATCCAGAATCAAAGGACTATTCCCCCTTTTGAAAAAAAGGCCCTCCCTGCCAAACAGATGAAGCTTACGAAAGATCTTTACATTTCCTTCTGGATTAATTATCGCAGCTGAATTATAAAAACTATTTTCAGCCTTTTCACCAAAGCCAAACACCGTCATAATTCCCTTTGACATGACAGCCTTTCTTATCTCCTCCACAGAGTCTCCTTCAGAGGTTTCGCATAACTCGGCCTTATATGCAATATTCTCATCTGAAAAAACATCATAACCGGTAAGGCAAAGTTCAGGCAACACCAGAATATCCACCTTTTCCTTTGCCCCCTCATCTATAAAACTTAGCATTTTATCAAGATTTGCCCTTTTATCTCCATAAGATGCCTTAAAATTAACTACCGCCGCCCTGATAATGTCCTTCATCTGACCCCGCTCCTTTCTAAAAAAAATGCCAAGGATACCCTCCCTGGCATTTTTTTGCTATGTATTACAGACTAATATTTTCAAGCATACGTTTTATTATAGACGCTGCCTTAAGGGCACTTTCCCTGAAAAATCTGTCATAATCCACATTAACCGCCTCATCGGCATTATCGGATATGGAACGTATAATAACAAAGGGAATTTTGTTAAGATACGCAGTATGGGCAATCGCAGCACCCTCCATTTCACAGCACATTGGCTTGAAAAGTGTTCTTATACGATTTTTTACCTCAGCACTTGCCACAAACTGGTCGCCGCTAACCACCCTGCCAACGTAAACAGGATAGCCCAGGCTTTCCACGGTGGAACGTGCAAGCTCTACCAACCTTTCATCGGCAGGGAAACAGCTTGTATCAATTCCCGAAATTTCTCCGGGAGCATCCCCTACGGCAGTAGTATCAAAGTCGTGATACATTGCATCGCTTGAAATGACAATATCTCCTATTGTAAGACTTTTGTCTATAGCACCGGCTACACCTACGTTAATAATGCAGTCTACGGCATAAAGATCAATAAGCACCTGTGTGCATATAGCTGCATTGACCTTACCTACAGCAGAACGTGCCAGCACAACATTATTGCCGCAAAGCTTGCCGAAATAAAAGTCCAGACCCACGACATTCTTTGCCGAGATAATTTCCATACTCTCCTTAAGGCTGACAACCTCAGCCTCCATAGCCCCTATAATACCAATAGTCATATCATAACCTCCAAAAAGTTTATGCAAGCAAAAGCCTGATATTCACCTCTTATTCAACGGTAACACTCTTGGCAAGGTTACGAGGCTTATCCACGTCGTTACCCAGTCCAAGTGCCATATAATATGCGAAAAGCTGCTGAGGTATGTTAGCAAGCAAAGGAGCAAGCATCCAATGAGTACGAGGTATATAGAATACGTCATCGGCATACTTTTCAATTTCCTTATTGCCTTCCATAGCTATAGCAAGTACCCTGGCTCCTCTCGCCTTAACCTCACGTATATTGCTGACTGTCTTTTCAAAAAGTGCTTCCTGAGTAACTATACCCACTACAAGTGTAGTATCTTCAATAAGGGCAATAGGTCCATGCTTAAGTTCACCTGCCGCATATGGCTCACTATGAAGAT
Organism: uncultured Eubacteriales bacterium; assembly: GCA_949293325.1. GTDB lineage: Bacteria > Bacillota > Clostridia > Lachnospirales > CAG-274 > CALWRD01. The sequence continues at coordinate 2,486 of CASFCZ010000105.1, forward strand.
AAGCAATCTCCTTAAGCTTAAGAGAGCCCTCCATACCCACAATATAGTCAAGTCCTCTACCGATGTAAAATACATTTTTAGAGCCGATATACTTTTGTGTTAATCTTTGTATAACCGGCGCCTTTGCAAGTATCTTATTAACAAGGGAAGGAAGTTCCTCCATATAACCCTTTATCTCCATGGTAGTCTTTTCATCCATCTTACCAAGCTCCTGTGCAAGGTGTATTGTGAGAAGGTACATTGCTACTACCTGTGCAGAGAACGCCTTCGTTGATGCAACGGCTATCTCCGGACCTGCAAGGGTATAAAGTACATCGTCTGCTTCCCTGGCTATGGAACTGCCTACAGCATTGACAATACCCATAACCCTGGCTCCCTTTTCCTTTGCAAGCCTCATGGCAGCAAGGGTATCTGCTGTTTCACCGGACTGTGAAACAACTATCATAAGAGTCTTATCGTCAATAAGTGGATCCTTGTAACGGAACTCACTTGCCATTTCGGAATTAACAGGTATTCGTACAATTCTTTCAATAAGGTATTTACCTATAAGACCTGCATAATAAGCTGTACCGCAGGCACAAATATAAATACGGTTTATATTGGCAAGTTCCTCCTTGCCGAGCTTGATACCGTCAAGGGTAACCCTTCCGTTTTCATCAAAACGCCTTGAAAGATTGTCCTTTACCACCTTAGGCTGCTCATATATTTCCTTAAGCATAAAGTGATCATAGCCATTCTTTTCAGCTGCCTCAATATCCCAGTCAAAGGTAAATACATCTTTCTTTACCTCCTTACGATGGGAATCATATATCTTTATACTGTCTGCCTTAATAAGGGCAACCTCTTTATCATCAAGAAGATATACATTTTTTGTATAATTAAGAATTGCAGGCATATCAGAAGCAATAAAGTTTTCACCATCACCGATACCTACAACAAGGGGGCTATCCTTCCTTGCAGCTATAAGCTGATCAGGAAAGTCCGAGCAGATAACTCCCAAAGCATAGGAACCTTCAATCCTGTCAAGTACATTGAATACCGCCTCCAGTATATCCATACCCGAACGGTAATAATCGTCAATAAGGTGAGCCACTGTTTCTGTATCGGTTTCAGATAAAAACTTATAGCCCTTTGCCTCCAGTTCCTCCTTAAACTCCATGTAGTTTTCAATTATGCCATTATGTACAACAGCTATTTTTCTGTCACTGCTTGGATGAGGATGAGCATTTTCATCAGAGGGTACTCCATGGGTAGCCCATCTGGTATGACCTATACCCACATTACCCTTTATAGGATTAACAAGGAGCTTATCCTGTAAATTTTGTATTCGTCCCTTGGTTTTGCAGATATTAATCTTACCATCATTGAGAACAGCAACACCAGCCGAATCATAACCTCTGTATTCAAGCTTTGTAAGTCCGTTAATAAGTACAGGAACAGCATCCCTGCTGCCTACATATCCAACAACACCGCACATAGTTTATTTAACCTCCCGTTATCAGCTTAAAAGACCCTCAATAAGCCTTGCAAGCCTCTCCGCTTCTTCCTTAATAACAGTCTTATCTCTGCCTTCTATCATAACTCTTACTATAGGCTCTGTACCGCTTGGACGGATAAGTACACGTCCATCACCGGCAAATTTTGCCTCCAGCTTTTCAATTTCATTGCGTATAGTCTCGTTTGAAAGATATTCCTTCTTCTTTTTATTATCCACCATTGCATTGACAAGTACCTGTGGAAGTACCTCCATTATTTCCTTAGCCTGTGCAAGGGACTTGCCGGTCTTTTTAAGGGTAGTTAAAAGCTGAATAGCTGTAAGGATACCGTCGCCTGTGGTATTGTAGTCAAAGAAGATAATATGACCTGACTGCTCACCACCGAAGCAATCGCCCTTTTCAAGAAGACATTCAAGAACGTATCTGTCTCCAACCTTTGTTCTTTCTATATTAATATTGTTTTTCTGACCCATCATAAACAGGCCGAGATTACTCATAACTGTAGCTACGATAGTATCATTTTTAAGTTTGCCACATTCCTTAAGGTAACTACCGCAAATAGCCATAATAACATCGCCGTCAACAAGCTCGCCGTTTTCATCTACAGCAAGGCATCTGTCACCATCACCGTCAAAGGCTATACCTATATCAGCACCTGTCTTTACAACAAAATCAGCCAATGACTCGATATGTGTAGAACCACAGCCTGCATTTATATTAAGCCCGTCTGGCTCCCTGTGGATAGCCCTTATTTCAGCACCCAGCTTTGAAAATGCAAGGGGGGCTGCCTTATAGGTAGCACCGTTTGCACAGTCTATAGCAACCTTAATGCCGTCAAGCTTTATATCTGTAGTAGATGTAACAAAATCAACATAATCGTCAACAGCAGTATCACAAACCGCTTTGGCGCCTACAGCATCTCCCATAGGACGGGGTATCTCATCCCAAAGGTTAGTCATATATTCCTCAATCTCAAGCTCAATATCGTCCCTGAGCTTAAAGCCCTGTGAGTTAAAGAACTTGATGCCGTTATCCTGAACAGGATTGTGTGAAGCACTGATAACAACACCTGCATCAGCCTCATACTTCCTTACAAGATATGCCACACCGGGCGTAGGTACTATACCAAGGCTTACGGCATGTGCTCCAACGGAGCATATACCTGCAATAAGTGCTGCCTCCAGCATATCTCCCGATATTCTTGTATCCATACCTACCACTATCCTGGCAGCGTGGTTAGTCTGTTTAGTTAAAACATAGGCACCGGCACGTCCGACCCTATATGCAAGCTCAGGCGTAAGCTCAACATTTGCAACACCTCTTACGCCATCGGTTCCAAAAAATTTACCCATAGCCATTCCTCCAATGGTCATCACTGTTTTGGGGTGATTTATCACCACTTATTTTATGATTATATCACTTAAGTCCGATTAATACAACTATTTTATTTTATGCCACTTTACATCTCAAAATAGCCCTTAAACAGCCTATAAGCATCCAGTGCATCCCTTGTGCCTCCCAACTCCCTTATGGAGTGCATGGCAAGAATAGGAGCACCGATATCAGCAGTATGCACCCCAAGGGCAGCACTTAACATGGGACCTATGGTAGTACCCCCACGCCTGTCCGATGGATTTAAAAACTCCTGATATTCTATGCCGACATTACGACAGATATGCTTAAATGCCCCGCCGCTTACCGGATCTGTGCTGTAACTTTTATCTGCCGCACGTTTGAGGGTCATTCCACAGTTAAGGTATGGTCTTGAAACAGGCTCGTAAAATTCAGGGTGGGATGGATTAACTGCATGGGCCATATCCGCAGAAAGTGCCACCGTATTATCAAGGGCATTTCGGAAGTTATCTCCAAGTATCAGCCTTAACACATCACATGCAAAGCTGCCCCTTGCACCACCCATGGTAAGACTGCCCACCTCCTCATTATCCGTAAGTATAATAACAGAAGTATTGTTTCCATTGGCATCACATATACCACGCAACATGGCGTAGCTCATCATAAGGTCATCAAGTCTGCCACAGCTGATCATATCATCTCCGATAAGTCTGCCTCCCTCTGCCTCATAGCAGAACAGCTCACAATCCAATATATCCCTTGTGGATATGCCCATATCCTCTGCCACTACTTCAAGAATAGTCCTTTCTATATCCAAAGAAAAAACAGGGGGCAGATCTCTTTGCTTGTTGTATACAAAGCCTGTATTAATCTCCTTATTAAGGTGAGGAGCGCAATTTGGTACTATACACAGTGGTCTTTTACTGTTGTACAGTTTAACATCAGGCATAAGACTCCCGCTGTCAATAACCACACTTCCTGCTATGGCAAGGGGCCTGTCAAACCAGGTTGAAACTATTGCTCCACCATACACCTCACAGTTAAGGCGGACATAATGCCCCTCGGAAACAAGCTCCGCAGATGGCTTAAGTACAAGACCGGGAGAGTCAAGATGTGCTGCACCTATACGCAGATTGCTTCCACACTTTACAACTGCTGCAACTGCATTACCCCTTGTGAAATAATACCGCCCTCCTTCCTTTATTTCCCCTGTATATTTTTCAAATCCCGCATTTTGCAGCATATTTATGGAATTGTATGCTGCCCAGCTTCCACAGGGACTTTTGTCTATAAAATCTATCATATCGTTTATATATTTATCCATGAAAAAATCTCCTTTGCTATGATAATAAATTATACCATAAAAAGGAGATCGTAACCATAGGTCCATATAAAAAGCTAAATCAAGTGAGCTAAATTTATCACTTTACTACCGTTTTGTTCTGAATAATTCGACCAATTCTCATCCTCACTGCATTCTTCCGGAAAATATGTAATGTATATGTTGTTGTCTACAGGTATGTCAGAGGAAGCATATTTTTCACGTTTATACACATACTTATTACAATGCAGCTTTATATAATTATAAATAATAATATCTCTTAAATTCCACCCTTTGGTCTGACCCTTACATGTATATACAAATATTAATTTTATATTGGGGTGAGATTTCTTTAACCTGATAACAGTCAGAGCAGCAATGGTATCAAAACCCAATGCCCCCTTTGTATAAAAGCCGATATATCCATCATTTATAAGCTCCGTAAGTAACAGATACAATTCTGCTTTAAGTTTTATTTTATTATTTTCCTGTATTTTCCTACATCCTGCAAACAAGCAGCTTTTCTCCATCCATACACTCTCCGTCTATTTAATTTTAATATGCAAAGATATTTTATCTAATTATCTTAGATAAGTCAACAATAATTAATGATTGAACTAGCTGTTTTGCAACTTTCTTATAGTACAATTATCAGCAAAGGAGGTGTTATTTCATGACAAAAGAAGATTTTTCCGAAAGATTAGCCACCCTCAGAACCAACAAGGGAGTTTCTGCAAGGGATATGAGCCTTTCTATAGGACAAAGTGCAGGATATATCAATAACGTTGAAAACGGCATCAATCTTCCGTCTATGTCAGTTTTCTTTTATATATGCGAATATCTTGAAATAACCCCAATGGAGTTTTTTGATACCGGCTGCCATAATCCATCTAAGGTATCCGAACTTTTAACAGCATCCAAAAATCTTAAAGACAATCAGATTGATATACTTATTAATCTTGCAAAGGAAATGAGAAAATAGGTACAGATGACTTTTAAGTTAATATATTCTATATAGGAAAAAACTTTGATAAACCAGACATTTATTATTATCACAACCCTTCTTATAATAAAATAACCACCCTATCCTGAATGCAGAGCGGTTATCTATAATTCAAATACGGTATTTTACAGTACAATCACGGGGCAGATGCCTCTTTTTTTTATTCTCTGCATTTTGTTACCAAACTGATACGGTGCTGTTCATTACCCAGCCACTCTACATCCAGAACTGAAGTGCATACATAATGGAGTAATACACCGTAGGATTGGTGTAATCCATACTGTAATTGCGATAGCTCATAAATACTATAAGTATATTACAGAGCATGGAAATCATAAAGGCGGCAGCAAACTTTAACCTGTGCCTTTTAAGCAGATCCCCCTTATACCTTTCATCAAGACAGAGATATACAGCAAATGCAGGTAAAATAAGCAGCCATGTAAAGTCCATACCGTAGCGGAAAACTATACCCGCCATATTAATATTCGCTGTAAGAATAATAAATGCAAATATATGACAGATAATTATAGCAGCAAAAAGCTTTCTTCGTTTTAAAAATCTTTTTGTTTTGCCAAAATACGCTGCAAAATTCCACAACAGTACAGGTATAATAACAAACAGACCACCATATACACATTCATAAATAGTAACACCCATATACTGAGTAAAATTATCACAGGGATTAAGAAAAGGAAACCTGCTTGTAATCTTCGGTAACTGAAAAAGGAACATAAAAATTCCATAGGGCAGACGATCAAGCCTGAAACCTCTCTTTGTCATATCATTTGTGGTCAGATTATAATTGGCACCGAAATCAAACACCGAACCGAACCTGGCATAATTATAATACATAAGGAAGGCAGCAACTACCACATAAGGCAGTGCAAAGTATGCTGTATTGACAAGGCTGTCCCTGTTTTTTGCAAACATGGCACGTCTTGCAAATACTGTCCTCATAAAAATGAAAATTGCAAAGAAAGAGCCCACAAGTAGCTGAGGACGACATCCTGCCACAAGTGCCATACACAGTGAGCCAAGGAAAAGCTTTGTTCTGCTTAGTATATTTCCACGGCGGTCAACGGCTGAAAGCCACAGGTCAATGCCAAGCATGGTAAAGGTAAGGGCTGTAATGCCCGGAATAGCATAAAGGTCATTTCTGAAAAGGGCAGCTGTAAGCCCTGAACAGAACACAAAAAGCTCCGCCATCATAAGGAAGGTAACAAAGGGCATCCTTTTAAAGTATCGTTTTGCCATGGCATAGATAAACCTGAACCCTACAATTATATATATAACTGTAAATATCAGCATAGCAAGATTAACAGGCAGATCCACGCCAAGCAGTGCCCTTACCGGCAGAAACAGCAACAGACATGGTACTATACCGAAATATACGTAATACTTACCATCATAAAAGGCATAATCCCAGTTATATTCTATTCCCATACTACCCCTTAAATTATTGTCGTAGGGGTTTGACATATCCAACAGTCCCTGGGAAGGCTCAAGCATAGGCAAATCAAAGTGTCCCTGCAAAAGGGCCTGGGCCAGATTTGAATAAACACCTCTGTCTAAATAAAAATAAAATTTATTGTTAAAGTAAATGAAAACAGCGAAAAGTATATTAACCATTATTAAAAGAAGAAATGCCGCCCTCTGTCCTTTTGAAGCAAAATCCAGTCTGTAATTATAGGCATAGGTGTTATACCTCAGACTGTAAACAAGCAGCAATATCAAAAGAATGCCTAGTGCCCTTAAGGGTACAAAAAAGAATGGTACACTTTTATTAATCTGTACACTGTCAATATTTATGGTATACTCACCTGAGGAGCTACCTGCTTTCTTCATACCAAGGTCATAAAGAGGCTCAGGCTCAAGATTAATACGCATTTTTTTAACTACACCATTTGTATTAAACTTTATATACTTGCTGCGTTCAACTGTAGACACTACCTCACGTTGTGGCAAACTGTAATATACCTCACTGCCTTCATCTGCAACTTCGATACGCACATACTGCCTGTAAGGTTTGCCGTCTGTACGGGAAATACTTAAAAACAGGTTATTCATAGGCATATTTACATAACCAAACTCAATATAGGAGTCATCTTTACCGCTAAATGTAAAACTGCCATCCTCATTCTCCGTAAGTCCCTGACCGATAGCTGTTTCACTCATGGGAGTTAATTTGTATCCCAGACTTTCCCAAAATCGGAAGTTAAACAAAAAGACTTCCAGTAAGAGTGTAATTATCAATAATATAAAAAACGGTTTTGCGTACTTGCCAAAAATAACTCTTCTCATTCTGACGTTTACCTTTCCAAAGCATTTCTGTTGAAAATCAACAATAACCCTATTTTATAAGTAGTATTATACATCATGAAAATAAAATTACAATATACATTTGCTTTTATAACTGACAATTTAAAACCGGCAGGTGAAATATCCTCACCTGCCGGTTTATGTTTATATCGTTTAAAAATACAATAATTTTAAACTGATATATTTATTCAATTAAGCTGAGTTACCTGATAACTTAAGCGTGACTGATTCCCCCTACTATTAAGGCTAATTGGGGAACTGCCATTTACCAGATTTGATACATTATCCTGGGAGTTATAGCAGGTAAGTGTCATATCGGGTTTTTGATATTCTTTTCTCATAATTATCTACCTCCTATTACTCAGCTATTTAAAATTACTTCAAGATTTGGACAGTTACTTTCATTAGCAGAATCATAATTTACAGTACTATAAATCTTTTCTATACTATTACCTGTATCTCTTGTACACCAAGGAACTAAAGTAAGATCCTGTGTGGTGGCAAGGAATGTCTGGCAATAGAAATCTGTTGGATCTGTAAGTGTTTCATGTCCATAAAGAAGTTCATTTGTCAAGTCATCCTCAACACCCGGATTTATGTAATCATCAAATGTAATTGTAGCTCGTAATTCAGGTACTGCTACATCTTCTGTTCCGTGATTTTCATTCCACCAAACATTACCTGTTGTATGACCCTTTGTTAAGTCATATTCTGACTTATTATAAATATCAAAGCCAACTGAGTTAAGCTCTTCCACAGCAACCTTAGCAACATCAACACTTGTTTTACTGTCCTCAGGAAGCATAATCTGTGAAATAACCCTTACTATATGAGTTGTATTGTTAGCTGTATCTGTTAAGCCTAATTCAGCTGCAAGAGCTGGGTGTTCAGCTATAACGCTTGCTACTGTACCCAAGTCATCAGCATCTATAACCTTAAATACATTGTTAGGATTATAAATTCTGATAGACTTAATATATGTTGTACCCTCAGCAGATGTAATTGTATAGGTTGCACCTGCTGTAATTTCAAACCTCGCCCTGGACTTACCGTTTACAGTAACAGTATCTACAGCAACAGATCCACCATTAACAGATATCTTACCCGTTCTGTCTATGTATGCGTAACATGCTCCACCTGCATCATTTTTAACATTATCAGGAACAGTAAATTCCACATAACTTCCTGATACATTTTGCTTAAGTATACCATATTCATTTGCAATACCAGGTGAACCTGCAGGATCTATGCTATTCATATCTGTATCAGCATAACCGCTTCTATAGTCCGCAAGTGTTGGCGTAACAAAGCTGTACTTTACAAAATCTCTTGCATCATTACCGCAAACCCTTGTCTTATCTGCACCAAAACCGTATTCACCAAATGTAAGTATACCACTGTTATTTATATTTGTATCATTTGCATTCAATGATATAGCCGCATCACTATTAACATTAAATGTTACACCATAGGACTTAGTAGTATCCAGATTAGCAGGAACAATATAGTTGAAATACCTGTTAGTTGCACCAGAACCGTTAACAAATACAAGATTATCCTTGTTTCCTTCCAGCGTAGTCCATGATGCAACATTACCTTCAGAACCATCAGCCTTAATTTTAAAGATTGTTCCTGGAGTCACATCATTAAATACAGCTGTCGTTCCATCATTTTGTATGCTCTTTGTTTCATTATTTGATGAAATATTAAGAATATATGCTGCATTACCGCCATTTATACTAAAAGTTACTGTTGTTGTGTTCTTTTTAGTAAGCTCTATAGTAATACCGCTGGTATTTTCACTATATGTAGTTGTACCACGGAATGTGCTATAACCAGTCGCCTCTGCATTTACTACCGTAGCAGCTGTAACACCTGTAATTGTAAATTCACCTGAATCATTTGTTGTTACTCTGTTACCTACGTTTGTAACAACTACAGCATTTGATATAGGTGCCTTTGTTTCTGCATCAACTACAGTTCCGCTTAAGGTAAAGTTAAGAGCACCTGTGCTTCCGTTTTCCATAAAACCAATATAATAAAGGCTGGCACTGTCTTTTCTTGATACAGTATATGTCTTTCCTGCCTCAAGCTGATAAGTAATTACATGTTCACTGTCAGCTGAAACATTCTCTGAAGTTATACCGTCTGAAATAGTTAAAGACTTTCCTGTATTTCCATTACTATAGTAAACTACCTTCAATGTACCACCGTTAGCACCTGTAGTAACGGTAAATGAATTTGTCCTATTACTTTCAAACTTAACACCGCTTGAATAGGTTACTCCGTTTGAAGTCACAGAATTATTATCTATATTATTACCTGTAAAATCAAAGTTAAACACTCCGCTGTCATCAGCAGATGGAATCAATCCATCAGTGTCAAATCTATGCTCATATACAGTACCTGTACCGGTTGTATTAAGTGTTATAGCAATATTCTGAGTTATTGCAGTTGTTCCTGATGCCAGTTCTGTGCTTGCATTTGCTGTCTTGTAACCCAGAGCAGCCACAACAAAATTTGCTGTCAAACCGGAAAGCATAGAATCAGGTGCTGCATAAGTAGCTGAATAGTTACCGCTTTCATCAGTTGTATGGTTTATTGTACCTAATCCTGTTTCTCCATTACTAAAGTTAATTGTTACTGCAGCATTTGCCACAGGAGCCTGTGTAGATGCATCTGTTACAGTACCGCTAACTGTTATATTAGTTCTTAAATTGGTTAATTCAATATTACGTGTTATTGCTGAAGAAATAACTGTTTCAAATATTTCTTCATGATCTTCATAGCCCGGTGCATTAGTTACTTTTAAAGATACAATATGTTCATCTGCACCTACATTGGCTACATATGTACCTGCTGCAGTTTCTTCTGCAGTATAGGTAGTACCGCTTTCTGCTGTTACAGTTAAAGTAGCACCCGTTACCGTAACACCAAATTCATCCTTAAGATTGAAAGTAACAGGATATGTAACATTTGCAACTTCTTCTGTAGTTAAAGTTGCTGCATACATATAAGCCGCTCCGCCTGGAGTTATTATATACTCCGTACCGGCTGTTACATTAAATTCTATTGGAGCAATTGGAGTAGTTGCAGTGATAGCATACATTGTACCCGTCTGCACCTGAGTACCATCTGAAGCCAATTTTATAGTTATAGACCTTTCAGCAGCAGGATCACTGGATGAAGAGTTCGTAAGATAAAGCTTCATTGTACCGCTAACCTGAGGAGTGAAGGCTAAACTAGTACCATTAGCTATTGCTATATATCTTTGACCATTTATATTACCTGTTGTACCGAAAACATTATCCGTAAAAGATGTAGCGGTATCTTTTTGGATAGGTCCTGATGTAGGATATGCGTCCGCCTGACTGCCACCAAAAATTGCATTTACAGATGTATTATCACGAACTGAAGCAAGCCATGTGTATGTATTCTGAGCTACAGGTGGTTCCGGCTCTTCGCCACCTGACTCAACAGGTGTAATAACTATTTCATAAATTCTAAATCCGTTTGTTGCCACAACTGTAAATAAAGTTCCCTCTGCATCGGTAATATTTTCGGCATTTATGCTGTAGTTTAATTCTGCCATAGCCGTATCATTTGTTTTTGTTACACTGGTTAAAAAAGTATCAGTAGAATCCACTTGATTAGTAGGTTTGCCACTCATAATACCAAGGATTCTTTCAGATGTACCATTTGCTCTATATACAATTTTAACATTAGCTGGCTTGGTGAGTTTAAAGCCTAACATACGTCCATTTGCATTAGTAGAACCCGTAAAATTATAGCAATGGGTATATGTTGTTCCATTGTATGTTTCTGTATCTGCATCAATACTACCCGTTCTAGATGTACTGTCCAGTATTGATATACCATTTACAAAATGTACTTCTTTATCACTTGTACCAACTATAAGCTTGCCTGCTGCAACTTCATCATCAGGCTTAAATGTAGCTATACCAGTTACTAACTGCTGTGAATCAGCCGTATCTGTTGCAAACACATTTCCCACATTTGCCACTACCATGCAAGAGCATAGCATAACAAATGCAAGGAAAGAACTTAAAGTTCTTCTTAACCTTAAATTCATAAAAATCATCCTCCTTACATAATTTTTTGACGTATTTTGTACGAGGGTACACTTAAGCAGCATACCACCGGTCAGGTACAAGGCGGATATGTCAGCTCCGTCCCCTCGCAGTCAGAACCTCTTATCCGTTACCGAAAAGCAGCTGTTCAGAAGTGTATTACCCAAAACACCTTGCCCCTATAGGGGCATGGAAACCCACCTTTTTAGGGAGAGCAACCTTCTCCCCGATACGATAGTTGCCGACATATGTATATACCGCATCGGATCAGACGTAACACAAACCTTTTTTGTGGTATTTCCTGAAAATGCAGACATACCCATATACCTGAAGGGACTTTTTAACGTTCTCACCCCTTACAGCTATAATAAGGATATGTATTATCCACACAAGAGACCCAAACCTCCTATATTGATAATCATTATTATAATAGCATTTTTATCCCATGATTTCAAGATTTTTTTACCTTTTAACCCCTTTTTAACCCGTTTTTGTAAGCTTAAACAAAAAAAATTAAAAGGTGAAAGTTAAATACAAAAATTTCCACAAAAATTGTTAATAAACTGTTAATTTTAGTAAATATTTTATGTATAAAGAATATTTTTTATGAGTTGTACGGACATGAACCGGCAATCATAACTCTCTTTCTACGGCATATAGTTATACAAAGGCAATATGGAGTGTCACAATGAAGAAAATAATAACAGCGGCAGTACTTGTGGTTATATTAATATTACTTACCATATTGTGTGCAAATATACTATATAAGAGTGCTCCTACCTTAGCTCCCGGGGCAGGAAAGGAACTGCCTGTAATAATGTATCACAATATTTCGGAAAAAAAGAGATTATGGGGAGACTATAACGTAAGCCCCGAGGTGGTGGAAAATGACATTAAATATCTCCTTGAAAGGGGATACACCACTGTAAGCTGTGCTGAAGTAGTCGCCTACTGCAATGGCAATGGAGATTTGCCTGAAAAGCCCATAATGCTTACTGTAGATGATGGCTTTGAAAGCTTTTATGCCTATATGTATCCACTGCTGAAAAAGTACGGCTGCAAGGCAATAATTTCCCCGATGGGAGCTTGTACCGACGCCTTTTCAGATCAGGATGACCATAATCTGGACTACTCCTATCTGACCTGGGAGGAGCTTAAGGAAATGAGTGACAGCGGTCTTGTAGAGATAGGTAACCACACCTATGACCTCCACAGTGACAAGGGAGGCAGAGTTGGCTGTGGCAGAAAATACGGGGAAGGAGATGAGGAATACAAGGATCTGTTAAAAACGGATATAGGACGTATGCAGGAAGAAATAAAGATGTATACAGGGAAGGACTGTCTGATATTTGCCTATCCCTACGGAAAAATATCCGAAGGCTCAAAGGAAATTCTTGAGGAATTGGGCTTTCAGATTGCCTTCACCTGTAATGAAAAGCCGAATATACTCCAGCAGGACACAAACGGTTTGATAACCCTTGGAAGATTTAACAGACCAAGCGGAATGAGCAGCTACAAATTTTTCCAGAAATTTGACAGCTAAGGAATTTATTTACTGTGCTTAAATCATACCCAAACTGCGTAGTATAACTACGCTTAAAAATACGGTTGCTATGGACACAAGGCTGGTCCACACCACAAGCTGACGTGCCAGCTCACCATGACAGCCCATTGCCTCTGCCATAATGGCGGAGGATACTGCAACGGGAGAACCGAAAAGGGCAATAAATGCAGGATAATCCGCAGCAGTTACATTAACAACACCCCAGGAAGTAAGAATATATGCCGCACCTATAGCAGCAGCAGGTGCTATAACAAGACGCCATGTGGTACCATAGATAATTTCCTTTGCAAGGGAGCCTACGGCCGAGAAGGTAAACTGACCACCAAGGACGATAAGGGCAAGTGGAGATGCAATACTGCTGACACTTTCCACGGCTTTAAAAAGATATGGCATATTATCCTTAATGGTAAATATGGGATTACCGTCACTGCCTACAGGCTCAATATTACGAATAAACAGGCAAACCATTGCAAGGAACACCCCTATAATAAGGGGATTTTTTATAATTGACAGAAGTATTTTCCTGACAGAGGGTCTGCCGCTGCCGTTTTCACTGAATACGGACAGAATAATAACAGCAAGTACATTAAAAAGAGGAATACTGAATGCAGAAAGCACTGCCGCAATGGCTACCGCCTCACTTCCTCCTATGGATTCAGCAAGGGTAAGACCGATAATGGCAAAGTTGGAGCGGAACACACACTGGGCAAGGACACCACGCTTGCCCCTTTCCTTTGTGAAAAGGAGGGTACATCCCAGGCCCACAAAAAATAGCACAAGTATGGCAATACAGCAATAAACCACTACACCCATATTAATCTGACCGAAGTCCTCAATGGTATACACGTTATAAAACAAATACGATGGTATTCCTACATTAAATACAAGTTTATTTGCAGTGCGCAGAAAGGCTTTACTGTAAAAACCTATTTGTCTGAGCCAATAACCCAGCAGAATAACAAGTATAATAGGCAAAACAGAGTTTGCCGCAAAAATCAAAGTATCCATTTTTATTCCTCCGCTAATAAATAATAAATATAGTATACGCATTTTATTATTAAAATGCAATAATTGAAAATTTATTATGTTATAGTATAATATACCTAGAAGGAGGAAGTACAATGCATCACACAAACAACAACTTTGCCCAGGGCAGCATAGCGTCACATATAACAAGGCTGACTATTCCCATGACAATAGCACAGCTTATAAATATACTATACAACATAATAGACCGTGTATTTATCGGACGTATGCCTGAAGACTCCACTAATGCCCTTACGGGACTGGGCATAGCCTTCCCCATATGTACACTGACCATTGCCTTTGCAAACCTTATAGGTACAGGCGGCGGTCCTCTCTTTTCCATAGAACGAGGCAAGGGAGATGACAAAGAGGCTGAAATGATACTGGGTAACAGCTTTATAATGCTTATAATAACAGGCATAATAATCAGCTTACTTGTCAGTCTGGTAAAATCACCTCTTTTATACCTGTTTGGTGCAAGTGAAGCCACCTTTGGCTACGCTTATGACTATATATCCATATACCTTACAGGCACAATCTTTGTTATGCTCAGTCTTGGGCTTAACTACTTTATAAACGCTCAGGGATTTGCAAAAACAGGTATGGCTACCGTATCCATAGGTGCATTATGCAACGTTATACTTGACCCTATATTTATATTCGGCTTTGATATGGGTGTAAAGGGTGCCGCATACGCTACTGTAATATCACAGTTTTTGTCTACCCTGTGGACCACGGGATTTTTACTAGGAAAACGTACGGAAATAAAACTTAAAGTATCTGCATTCAGGCTTAAAGGGCACCGGGTCAGAAAGATTTTATCCCTGGGACTTTCAGGCTTTACCATGCAGATAACTAACGGTGCTACACAAATAGTATGCAACAAAATGCTTTCCATATACGGCGGGGATTTCTACATAGCGGCAATGACTATTATTAACTCGGTTAGGGAAATAGTTACCCTTGGTGTAACGGGTGTAGGTAGCGGCACACAACCTGTTATAAGCTATAATTACGGTGCAGCCCAATATGACAGAGTTAAATACGCCATAAGGCTGATGGGTAAGATACTGTTGATATATACAACGGCAGCCTGGCTTTTTGTAATGGTATTTTCACATCAGCTTGTAATCTTTTTCAACAACGAGCCTTCACTCCTGCCCATTGCCACCACTTCAATGCACATTTATTTCTTTGGATTTTTTATGATGATGTTCCAGTTTACAGGGCAGACGGTATTTCAGGCACTTGGCAAAGCAAAGTTTGCCATGTTCTTTTCCCTTCTTCGTAAGGTAATAATCGTAATACCCCTTACCTGTCTGCTGCCTATGATACCGGCTATAGGAGTAAAGGGTGTATTTCTGGCTGAGCCAATATCCAACTTTATAGGAGGGCTTGCCTGTTTTATGACGATGTATGTAATAATATACAAAAGACTTGGAAAGGCTGAATAACAAAAAAGGTTTCCGACGGATTAAATCGGAAACCTTTTCTTTTTATATTAATCGTGCTTTGGAAGCTTACCCTTTCTTTCAAGGAAGTTTTTGATACGCTTAACCGGGTCAAGCAAATCAGCCATTGTCTTATTCCAATAAAGGGTATCAATAATAAGTGCAATATACTTACTCATATCAGCCTGCACAAACCACTCTCTGGCAAGAAGTTCAGGCTTTGCATATACCATATTGGTAGAGAAGATCTTTTCAAAACAACCTTCCTCGTATGCCTTATCAAATTTTTCAAGACCGTCAACAAAGAGTGAAAAGCTGATGAAGGCAAATATACGCCTTGCACCCTTTTCCTTAAGCTTACGGCTTACATCAATAAGGGACTCACCTGAAGAAATCATATCATCAACAATGATAACATCCATACCGTCAACACTATCACCCAGGAAGTCATGGCTTATAATAGGATTGTGACCGTTAATAACAACAGAATAATCCCTTCTCTTATAGAACATACCCATTTCAAGCTCGAGTACTGAAGCATAGTAAATACTCCTTGACATACCACCTTCGTCAGGGGAAATCATCATAAGCTTATGCTTGTTAAACTCAATATCAGGTACATTGTTTACAAGTGCCTTAATCATCTGATAGTATGGCTGCACATTTTCAAAACCGCTAAGTGGGATAGCATTCTGCACCCTTGGATCATGTGCATCAAAGGTAATGATGCTGTCAACACCCATATTGTGTATTTCCTGAAGGGCTATGGCGCAGTCAAGGGACTCCCTTGCGTTGCGCTTATGCTGTCTTGACTCATAAAGCATAGGCATAATAACGGTAATACGCTTTGCCTTTCCGCCGATAGCGGCAATAAGCCTCTTAAGGTCCGCATAATGATCATCAGGACTCATAGGTACTTCCATACCGTACATTTTGTAGGTAACACCATAATTGAACACATCACACACAATAAAGATGTCAAAGCCACGAACTGACTCAGTAATAACAGCCTTAGCCTCGCCTGAGCTGAAACGTGGGCACTGATACCCTATTTTAAAGGTAGTGATATCCGGATCAAGGTGTCTGTCCTTAGCCCATTCCAGAAGGTAACCGTCGATTTTATCAGTAATCTCCTCGCAGCCTTTCATACCGATAAGACCGAGTTTACCTATTGGGTGCTTACGTATGTCTTGCATATTCTTTCTCCTTTAAATATATGATAGGGATAGCTCCCGTTAATTTTACGTAAATATTATATAACATTTTGGCTAAATTTGCAATTTGATAATTTGTAAAAAATTCATTACTTTTTCATTATTAAATTGTGTAAATACACTTGTTGACTTATACTTTGACAGGTGGTACAATTACATTAAGCAAACAAAATTTGCATTTTTATGGAAAGGTGGATAATCCCAAATGAACGATTTATTAAAGAAATTAGGCACTATAGGTATTGTTCCTGTAGTTGTTATTGACGATGTGGAAAAGGCTGTACCTCTTGCTAAGGCACTTGTAGCCGGCGGTATCCCATGTGCAGAGGTTACCTTCAGAACTGCTGAGGCTGAAGAAGCTATTAAGAGAATGGCTGCTGAGGTTCCTGAGCTTATTGTAGGTGCAGGTACAGTACTTACTACTGATCAGGCTGACAGAGCTGTTGCAGCAGGTGCTAAGTTCCTTGTATCTCCAGGCTTCAACAGAAAGGTTGTTGAATACTGCAACGAAAAGGGTTATCTTATGACTCCAGGTACTTCCCGTCCAAGTGACGTTGAGCAGGCTCTTGAATGTGGTCTTGAGGTTATTAAGTTCTTCCCTGCTGAAGCTGCCGGTGGTCTTCCAATGATCAAGGCTATGTGCGGTCCTTACACAAACGTTAAGTTTATGCCTACAGGTGGTATCAACGCAGGTAACCTTAACAGCTACCTTGCTTACGAAAAGATCCTTTGCTGTGGCGGTAGCTGGATGGTTAAGGGTTCTCTTATCAAGGAAGGTAAGTTTGATGAGATTACCAAGCTCTGTAGAGAAGCTGTTGAGGCTATGCTTGGTCTTGAGTTCGCTCATGTTGGTATCAATACAGAAAATGCTGATGTTGCAGCTGCTGCAGCTAAGAAGTTCTGTGATATCTTCGGTTTCGAGTATGATGATCACAGTGCTGCTGTATTTGCAGGCAAGGGCATTGAGGTAAGAAAGCAGATGTTCAAGGGTACTAACGGTCATATCGCTATCAGCACAAACAGTGTTGACAGAGCTATCCGTTATCTTTCCGAAGTTAAGGGTGTTGAGTTTGATATGGACTCTGCAAGTGTTAAGAACGGCAAGACTACATCTATCTATCTTAAGGATGAGATTGCAGGTTTTGCAGTACATCTTGTACAGAAGTAATATTATTAACAAAATTAAAGTGGTTATTTGGGGCTGTGTTTTCCACAGCCCCTTGCTATGAAAACTTTTGTGGGTATTATAATGGGGGTAATAAAAGCTAAGGAGTAATTTACAATGGAAAAGCGTAATTTTTTTACCAGACCCATTAATATATTTATATGTGCAATAATAGCCACCTTTCTTTGGGGAAGTGCCTTTCCCGCTATCAAAATAGGCTATGAGCTCTTTGAAATACCATCAGAGGATATTGCATCAAAAATTCTCTTTGCAGGTATACGCTTTACTGCCGCAGGTATTATTGTTACCATATTTAATACAGTAATACACAGGGGCCTTATTCTTCCTAAGAAGGGTCAGCTTAAGGGAATACTTCTGCTGGGATTTATACAAACCACTCTGGAATACATATTCTTTTATATAAGCCTTATTTACCTGTCTGGGGTAAAGGGGTCAATACTTAACTCAATAGGTAATTTTTTTGCTGTCATACTGGCTCATTTTTGCTTTAAAAGCGACAGAATGAATATAACAAAGCTGATAGGCTGTATTTTAGGCTTTGGCGGAGTTGTACTTTGCTGTATCGGCGGTGGCAGTGTTGATATGAGCTTTACCTTTATGGGTGACGGTTTTATACTGATAGCTGCATTCTGCTTTGCCCTGGGATCGGTTATTACCAAGTTTATAACAGCTGATGCTGACTCTGTAATGGTAACAGGCATAAATCTCTCCTTTGGTGGTATACTTCTTGTTATAATAGGTCTGGTATTCGGCGGTCATCTGTCAGTACCAAGCTTTTTAGCCTTTGCAATGCTTGTT
Source organism: uncultured Eubacteriales bacterium (assembly GCA_949293325.1). GTDB lineage: Bacteria > Bacillota > Clostridia > Lachnospirales > CAG-274 > CALWRD01. The sequence goes on from CASFCZ010000105.1 coordinate 21,308, forward strand.
TACCTTGCTTTGCTTTCATCGGTTGCCTTTGCTGTATGGGCACAGCTTCTGAAGTATAACCCTGTAGGAAAAATATCCGTATACTGCTTTTTAAACCCTGTATTCGGTGTTATACTTTCAGGTATATTCCTTGGAGATGAATTTTTGAATATAAACACTCTACTTGCACTTATCCTCGTAAGTCTGGGCGTATATATTGTAAATCGACCTAAAGCAAATCAAATATAAGTGTCCCTAGCTCAGTGGATAGAGCGTTCGGCTCCGAACCGAAAGGTCGTGGGTTCAATTCCCATGGGACACATTAAAAAAGCTGCGGTGACAAATTAGTCCTATCCGCAGCTTTTTTTTATTTTTTACAGGCAGCAAGAGTAACCACAGCCCTGCAACCACCCTCCTTTGCATTTTCAAGACGGACATCTCCGCCATATTCCTGAGCTATACGCTT
>CASFCZ010000106.1 GCA_949293325.1 uncultured Eubacteriales bacterium
GCGGCTTTTGCTAAAAGCAAAAGTGCTGTGAAAGTAGTGAACCGTTCCTCAAGGGGATAAAACCCCTTGAGAAACTCTCACTATACCCTCGAACGGGCAAAGCCCGTCCTGCGGATTAAAGTCTGCGACGCTTTAAGTTACATAAAAATGCAGGCTGGATATTTATTTGATTCAAAAAGTCAACCGCTTTATGGGTTTATTGACAGTCTGTAACGGGGCTTAATGCCCCGTTTTATGATTATATAATGGAGTGATTTTTATGCCCCTGCAGCAATGGATACCACAGATGGCTGAAGGCTGTATACTTACAATTAAGCTGTTTTTTATTACAGCACTCTTTTCCGTTCCACTGGGACTTGTATTAACATTTTTATACACTACTAAAAACAAACTGATAAACAAAATAATAAGCTTTTATATCCTTATAATGAGAGGTACACCCCTGCTTTTACAGATATTTTTCATTTATTTCGGTCTTCCCTATGTACCTGTTATAGGTGAATACCTTACAATAAATGACAGATTTACCGCAGGTGCCGTTGCCTTTATACTGAATTATGCAGCATACTTTGCAGAAATATTCAGAGGCGGTCTTTTATCAGTTGACAAAGGACAATATGAAGCTGCCAGAGTACTGGGTATGACCGATATGCAGACAAGGTTTAAGATTGTACTGCCACAAATGTTCAGAATATCTCTGCCGGCAGTTTCCAACGAGGCAATAATACTTATCAAGGACACTGCACTCATAACTGCCATAGGTCTTACTGACCTGCTTAAGGTAACTCAGACCATAGTAAACCGTACTACCAATATTTCAGCCTTTGCGGTGGCTGCTCTGTTCTACCTTGTAATGAGCTACGTCCTTACTGTATTTTTCAAATTCCTTGAGAAGAAATTTTCGTTTTAGGAGGAATACCATGAGCTTAATGCAGATAAACAACTTAAAAAAGAGCTTTGGTGATCTGGAGGTTCTTAAGGACATTAACCTTACTGTTGAAAAAGGAGATGTAATAGCTATCCTTGGACCATCAGGCTCAGGAAAGAGTACCTTCTTACGCAGCCTTATCGACCTTGAAACCGTTGACGACGGAGATATAATCATAGAGGATATGGCACTTTGCCGCAACGGCAAGTACAGCCCCATTAAGGAGCGCAGACAGATACTTAACAAAATGGGAATGGTTTTTCAGCACTTTAACCTCTTTCCACACATGAATATAGAAAAAAATCTTCTTGTTGCACCCCTTTGTGCAAAACAGTCTGATAAAAACAGCCTCAGGGAGGAGGCAAAAAAGGTTCTTGACAAGGTAGGACTCCTTGATAAGCTCAACGATATGCCCTCAACCCTTTCAGGCGGACAAAAGCAACGTGTGGCAATAGCAAGGGCATTAATGAGAGAGCCTGATATTCTGCTCTTTGACGAGCCCACCTCGGCCCTTGACCCTGAACTGACGGGAGAGGTTTTGAACGTTATAAAGGAGCTGTCAGATGAAAAAATGACTATGCTGATAGTTACCCATGAAATAGGTTTTGCCCATGAGGCAGCCAATAAGATACTCTTTATGGATGGTGGCTATGTACTTGCCTTTGGTACACCTCAGGAAGTACTCGACCACTCCGATAATCCACGTATTGAAGCATTTTTGAATAAGGTACTGTAAAACAGAAGGAAGCATCACATTTATTTTGTAATGCTTCCTTTTTTTAATTCTTATTATATAAAACATATCCTGACAGCAAGCCAAAGATAAAACCGCCGATATGGGCAGTATTTCCCACACCCTCCATAAACATACCGCTGCAAATTGAAATTATGGCAAAGAGGATCATAAAATATGTATCCTTTCCCTCAACTGATCTTTTAATTAATTTTGAAAAAGACAGCATTGCTCCTACAAGGCCGAATACAGCTCCGGAAGCCCCTGCTGCTATTCCATCAGAGAAAAATATAAATACAATATTGCCTGCTATGCCTGCCCCAAGATAAATAAGCAGAAATTTCGCCTTTCCGTAGTACCTCTCAATAACAGAGCCAAAAACATATAAAAACAGCATATTACTTACAAGATGAACTATACCATAATGCAGGAACATGGCAGTAAAAATCCTGTAATATTGACCATAGTCAAAGATAAGCTCTGTGCTTATGGCACCCATCCTCACCATATTGTCCGTGCCTATGCCCCCTGTAATATAGGTAACTGCAAGAAGAATAATATTAATCAGTATAAGGGCACCTGTACAAAGTATATTATTGCTTTTAATACTTTCCCTGCGCTTATCTATTTCATTTTGAAGCAGTGTACGCATCTCAACGTCAGGACTGTAACTGTCATCACTTTCAGCCATAGCCGCCTCTACCATCTCACTAAGGTCAATAAGCTTATCCGGTTGACTGCCCCTTACGAATATTTTATTTTTACCAATGTCCACAAGCCACATTACCTCATTAAATCTGAGAGTATAGTCATCAATATCATGTGTACAGTAAGCATTAAGTTCCTTATCCTCACTATCACCTGCAAAAAGGCCTACACAATAGGCATTGGCACAGTTTACTCCGGAGGCAAAGTCAAAAAACTGTGACCTAAACCTCGTATACACCTCTTTATAATCAAAGGACTTATCTGCCTTTATTAATATTACACCATAAACGGCCGCTCCGCTTTGTTTTAAAAAACTTATGTACCTGCTGTCATTACCTATCAGCTCACCGTCACTCAGACCCGGAGCAAAATGGTAATCTCTTTCAAGTAATTTTTCGGTAAATTTCTTTTGAAAAGACATATTACACCTCTTTAGTTTTATCTTAATATCCAGGCTATTGCATAAAGCATAACAAAGCCCGGTATCCCCAGAATGCCTGTAACAGCCGCAGTAAAGAGATTTATCCCCACTGCAAAACCCAATGGAGAAAGCAAAAAATCCACTGCGAATATTCCAAGGGCACCTATTACCGACCTGATAAGGAACATAATAAGCGCCCTCAGTTCTCTGCCGAACATAATTGACAATGCAGAAAGTATCAACACACCTATAAGGGCATAAATAACAATTTCAGACTGCATATCCCTCACCTGCCATCATCTTAAGCTCTCTTAACAGTCTAAGATAATAAGCGTGTCTTTTGTAAAGGGACTCTATTTCATAAATAATACTGTCAATAAGCAGCTCATCAGTTGCATAATTAAGCATATTTTCTGCCTGTTCAAGCTGTTTTTCAATACTCTTCAGGGTATCTGCAAGTGCTTTGTAATCCCTCATTAACCTATACCTCCTTAAGCTCATGGCATAAAGCCTCCGAAAAATATCTGCTTATATATAGTATAGTTAATTTTGGGAATTATTATTCACCCTACAGCTCCCTTATGCGTTTTGCTTCAATTATCCTGTCAAAAAATCTCCTTTGTCTGAAGTTTACAGCAATACCGCTTAAATTGGGGTTATAAAAGGGATCATGGGCTTTAAATTCCGGATGCAGCTCATATAGCCTGTGTCTTTCCGAAAGCAGCCTTTGCATTTTTTCCTTATCCCCCATGTCTTTACCCCTTGAATAGGACTCACAATGGTATATAAGTATATCATTTACCACAAGGTTATAAAAGCCCTTTTTATAAAGGCGGAAACAAAGTTCCACATCATTATATGCAACACTTAAGTCCTCGTCAAAGTAGGGAAATATCTCCTTCCTTATACAAAGACAGGCGGCAGTTACTGCAAGGTAATTGTATGTCATTTTATTTCTTCCGAAATAGCAATCCTCTGCATTATCCGCACCTATAAAAGCATGAACAGGCCCGTTTGCCGTACTTATGACACCACAGTGCTGTATCCTGTTGTTTTGGGGATAAAGCAATTTAGCTCCCACAGCACCGGCATTTTGTTTTTCAGCCTTTGAAATCAGTTTATTAAGCCACAGCTTATCACGAACTACAATGTCATCATTCAAAAACAGAAGATACTTTCCCTCTGCTGCCCTTGCACCCATATTACACATGACAGAAAAATTAAAGGGCTGCTCTCTGAATATATACTTATCTGCCATAGCGGCATACTGTTCCTGTACCTGAGGACTACTTCCGTTATCTACCACAATAATTTCATAATTTTTATACTTGCTTTCATTTATAGAGTCTATGCAGTCCTTAAGACAGCATGGGTTATCCTTGGAGGGAATGATAATGCTGACCTTATCCTTCACCTCACTGCATATATTCTCTGTACTGCGTTCAGGCATACGGTCTGTTGTGAAACACAGCTTTGGTATATGATGAAAAGTACAACCTGCCTCTGACATTGCCTTAAGGAGGGAATAATAACCCTTTGTCTTAAACTTCCTTGCCGACTCGGTTTTTATAAATGCAGGACCTATATAATTAAAGCTCTCTAAGGTATGGGGGGAATAATCGGGTTTAAAAAATTTTCTGTCCCTGATAACCTCATCTGTATATATAACATCCCCATCTTCCCTAAGTATATGGTTGATATTACCCGAAAACTTCCAGCCTTCTCTTAAATATACGGCATATTTTGCCTTTGAGCTTAAAATTTCTTCAAAATTTTTACATATTTCATATTCCATTATAAACCTTCTCCTTTGTTTATAAGCCTATTATAGCAAAAAAAGAGGGCATTTCAACAGGCTTTTTCAAGTATTATTTTTTCTTTGACATTAGGCCGTAAATAAAGTATAATGAAATATGTATGCAAAGAAATATCAGACAGATGGGGTAATACATAATGAGGAGTATGACAGGCTACGGCAGAGGCGAATGTCTGCTTTATGAAAGAAAATTTACAGTTGAGATCAAATCCGTTAATCACAGGTACAATGACATTACAATTAAAATGCCGCGTACACTGCTTGTTTATGAGGACAGAGTAAAAAAACTGCTTTCCGGAGAAATATTCAGAGGTAAGACCGATGTATATATCAACTTTGAAAGTTATTCAAAGGAGGATGTAAAGGTAAATGTCAATGAAGCCTTGGCTGATGGATATGTTTCTGCCCTGAAGTCCCTGAAAAAGCGTTATGAGATAAATGATGAAATAAGTCTTTCCCTTATAGCAAGATTTCCTGACATTATTACAGTTGAAAAGGCTATATCCGAAAACGAAACAGATGAAGTATGGGAATGTCTTGAAAAGGCATGCTTATCCGCCCTTGATATGTTTGTGGAAATGCGCAGAAAGGAAGGAGAAGCCCTTAAGGAAAATATCCTCCTTAAGCTTGACACCATTAACAACGCCATAAAGCAAGTGGAACAGCGTGCTCCAGAGGTGGCTAAAGACTACCGCATAAGACTTACCGAAAGGCTTCAGGAACTTGATGAGCTCAACGTTGATGAAACAAGGCTTATTACCGAAGCCGCCATCTTTGCGGACAAGGCATGTATTGACGAGGAAATAACCCGTATGTTCAGCCATATTTCACAAATGCGCTCCATACTCAACGAGCAGTCCCCTGTAGGCAGGAAGCTGGACTTTCTTGTGCAGGAAATGAACAGGGAGGTTAATACCATGGGATCAAAGTCAAATGATCTTGAAATAACCAACCTGATTGTTGATACAAAAAGCGAAATAGAAAAAATAAGGGAACAGGTACAGAACTTTGAGTAGGAGTGGTAATATGCAGCAGGGTATAAAGCTGATAAACATCGGCTTTGGAAATATAATGATCGCAAACCGTATTGTAGCAATAGTAAGCCCTGAGTCGGCACCTATCAAAAGGCTTGTATCCGACGGTAAAGACAAGGGTATAATTATAGATGCCACCTATGGCAGACGTACAAGGGCGGTCATCATTACTGACAGTGACTATATTGTGCTCTCCTCCATACAGCCTGAGACTATAGCCAGCAGAATTGCAGGGACCCAGGCACAGGAAAGCATAGAAATAGAGGATATGTAGGAGGCTTTATAATGGGTAAAGGACTGTTGATAGTAATATCGGGCCCATCTGGTGCAGGCAAGGGCACAGTAGTAGGCAAATTAATATCCGGCGGCGACTATGCCCTTTCTATTTCAGCTACAACCCGCTCTCCCCGTGAAGGCGAGAAAGAGGGAATAAATTATTTTTTCAAGACCAGAGATGAATTTGAAGAAATGATAAATAAGGGGGATTTTCTGGAATATGCCCAGTTTTGCGGAAATTATTACGGAACACCCCTGCCATATGTTAAGCAAATGCTTGATGAGGGAAAGAATGTAATACTGGAAATAGAAGTCAAAGGGGCATTTCAGGTAAAAGAAAAATGTCCCGAAGCGGTGCTTATATTCCTTGCACCACCGTCTATGAAAGAGCTTGAAGACAGACTTATAGGCAGAGGAACAGAAACACCTGAAGTAGTGGCTGAAAGGCTTGCCAGGGCAATGGATGAGCTTGACCTGGTAGATGACTATGACTATGTGGTAGTAAATGATGATGTGGATGAGGCAGTCAATGACATACGCTCTATAGTTAAGGCAGAGCAACGCAGGGCAGCCAGAAACACAGGTATAAATAAAAAGATCAAGGGAGTTGACTAATTATGTTAAAACCATCTTATGCAGAACTTATGGATGTACTTAATAAAAACAGTGAGGGTAAGGACGTAAACAGCCGTTATACCATAGTAATTGCTGCCGCTAAGAGAGCAAGGCAGCTTATTGACGGTGACGAACCAATGGTAGAAAACTACAACGAAGGTAAGCCTGTTTCCACAGCAGTTGAGGAACTCTATGAAAACAAAATTCAGATAGTTCCCGAAGGTCAGGGTACTGTACTTGAGCTTTACAAAAAGCCTGAACAGGAAGTCAAGGAAGAGCTTGATCAGGTTAAGAGCGAGGCTGAGTCTAAGGAAGATACAGATGATGAAAGCAGCGAGCTTCAGGATCTTATTGCAGATGACAGCGAAGTTGATGAAATGATCGACTTTGACGATGATGAGGACGAAGGCTGATAATATACACTAATGGGGGGTGAATTAAATGAAGTATGCACTTGTACAGGTGAGTGTTCCCCACAGAAACGTGGACAGGGCATTTCATTATATTATTCCCCCTGAGCTTAAAGACAAACTTACAACGGGCATGAGGGTATATGTTCCCTTTGGCAACGGCAACAGACGCACTGAAGGATATATACTGGGTTTTTCCGATAAAAGTGAAGTAGATGAGGCTAAGCTTAAATCCATACTTGATATACATGAGGACTACCGTATATTAAGTGATAAACGAATAGCCCTTGGAGCATGGATGAGCAAAAAATACTACTCCACCTTTAATGAATGTCTTTACTGTATTGCTCCTAAGGCTGCAAACCAGAAGATGTTCAGCTGTGTCAGCCTTAACAGGGATAATCCACAGCTTCATGAACTTATTGCTGCCACAAAAAAAAGGAGCAGCAAGCAAAGCCAGGTGCTAGATCTTTTCATCAATGATGCGGAAATACCATTAAGCCATATAAAAAGTATACTTGATATAGATAACGCACCCATCAATGCCCTTGTAAAAAAGGGCATTTTAAAAATGACTCAATACCGCAGCTACAGAGGCAATTACAACAAAAGTGTCCCTGCTGCAAAACCTAAACCTGACCTTACAGAGGAGCAGGAACAGGTAATCAGACTTATACAAAAGGAAAATCGCCCTGTGTTACTCCATGGTGTTACCGGCAGCGGTAAAACAGAAGTATATCTTCGGCTTATTGAAGATGTCATTAAAACAGGTAAACAGGCAATAGTACTTGTACCGGAAATATCCCTTACCCCACAGACTGTAGAGAGATTTGTATCCCGATTTGGTGAAAGGGTTTCCCTTACCCATTCAAAGATGACTGACGGGGAAAGATATGACCAGTGGACAAGAGCGGCAAAGGGAGAAATAGATATAATGATAGGTCCTCGCTCTGCTGTATTTACACCCTTTGAAAATATAGGTATAATCATTATTGACGAGGAACATGAGTCAAGCTATAAGGCTGATCACTCCCCCAGATATGATGCACGGGAAGTCGCCATGAAACTTGCGGAAATGTATGGTGCAAAGCTCGTACTTGGCAGTGCAACCCCCTCCATAGTCAGCTATTACAAAACCATAACAGGGGAGTATGCACTGGGAGAAATGAAGCAACGGGTAAACAAATCCATGCCAAAAATAGAAATATGCGATTTACGCAAGGAGCTGGCAAGTAAAAACTACTCCATATTTTCAAGGGCACTGCATTCTGCCATTCAGGACAATTTACAAAGGGGTAAGCAGACCATACTTTTTTTAAACAGACGTGGTTTTTCTACCTTTGTATCCTGTCGTAAATGCGGCTATGTAATGACCTGTGACCATTGCAGTGTAAACTACACCTATCATCGTCACACAAACAGCCTTGTATGTCATTACTGCGGAAAGAGCATACCCTTACCTGCCAGGTGTCCACAGTGTGGTTCTCCATATATAAAATACTTTGGCACCGGTACAGAGAAGATTGAACAGGAAGTTATGAGGTTGTTTCCCACAGCAAGGGTGCTGAGGATGGACATGGATACCACAAAGGGCAAAAACAGCCATACCAATATTCTGGAGGCCTTCCGCAACCATAGGGCAGATATACTTATAGGTACACAGATGATAGCAAAGGGACTGGATTTTCCAAATGTTACACTGGTAGGTGTAATAGCTGCTGACCTTTCCCTTAATATGAATGATTACCATTCGGGAGAGATAACCTATAACCTTATTACACAGGTGGCAGGAAGGGCAGGCAGAGCAGATGATCCCGGCAGGGTTATAATACAGACCTACAACCCTGACCATTACAGTATAGTCTGTGCAAAAAACAATGACTACTTCACCTACTTTAAAGAGGAAATAACTTTTCGAAGGATAATGAAGTATCCGCCATTCAGCAATGTATTTTACATACTGATGACATCAGATAATGAAGAATTAACAGTAAAAGCAGCCAATACCATGGCGGCAATACTGAATAAATATAACAGCAGGGGAAGATTTGAACGTCTCGGACCGGCACCTGCCGTTATTTCAAAAATAAGCAACAAATATCGGTACAGAATAATAATAAAATGCGAGGATGAGGAAAGGCTTAAGGCTTATGTGCTTTACTGTGTCAATATATTCTCCGCCATCAAGGAGCTTAAAAAGGTCAGTATCAGCATTGCCCTTAACCCTAACTACAGCATTTAGGAGGTAATAAACTTGGCTACAAGGATAATAAGAACTTATGAGGATGATATTTTAAGGAAAAAATGTAAACCGGTAGGAGAGATTAACGAAAGGATAATCACACTCCTTGACGACATGGCTGAAACTATGTATGCCGCAAACGGCGTTGGCCTTGCTGCTCCACAGGTGGGCACCTTAAGGCGTGTGGTTGTAATAGATGTAGGTAACGGACTTATTGAGCTTATCAACCCTGTAATACTGGAAAGCAGCGGCATGCAGGAAGGCAACGAGGGCTGCTTAAGCGTACCAGGTAAGCAGGGTGTTGTAACAAGGCCCGATCATGTAAGAGTTGAAGCCCTTAACAGAGATGGGGAAAAGTTCATCATAGAGGGAGAGGGGCTCCTTGCAAGAGCCTTCTGCCATGAAATAGACCACCTTGACGGCATCCTTTATACGGACCTTGTGGAGGGCGAACTTGAAGACATTGAATATGACGAGGATGAAGAAGTAACAGAGGAGTGATATAGATGAAGGTAGTTTATATGGGCACTCCGGAATTTGCCGTACCATGCCTTAAAGCCTTAATTAATAAACATGAGGTAACTGCTGTTATAAGCCAGCCCGACAAGCCAAAGGGCAGAGGTAAGAAACTTATGCCCACCCCTGTTAAGGAAGAAGCACTTAAACACGACATACCGGTTTTTCAACCAGAAAAAATAAAGGACGAATCCTTTATTAAAACATTGTCTGAAATAGAGGCGGATATATTTGTAGTTGCCGCCTATGGCCAGATACTCCCGGAAGCTGTTCTTAAAATGCCAAAGTACGGCTGTATAAATGTACATGGCTCACTCCTTCCCCAATACAGGGGAGCCGCTCCCATACAACAGGCTGTAATAGACGGCAAAGATGTAACGGGCATTACCATTATGTATATGGAAAAGGGACTTGACAGCGGAGATATGCTCCTTAAATGTCAGATACCTATAACACCTGAGGATACCTATGGCACCCTCCATGACAAAATGAAAGACGCAGGTGCAAAACTTTTACTTGAAGCCCTGGATAAAATCGAAAATGGCGAAGTCGTTCCTGAAAAGCAGGATAGCAGCCTTGCCACCTATGCCCACAGGATAGAAAAATCAATGGGGCATATTGACTGGAATAACTCCGGAAGAAAAATTATAAATCTTATAAGGGGCTTAAATCCCGCTCCCGGTGCATATACATTATACAATGAGGATACCATAAAGCTGTGGAAGGCAGTTGAGGTCAACAGCAACTATAACGGTATTCCGGGAGAAATAGTTGATGTAGACCCTAAAAGAGGCTTCACTGTAAAGACAGGAGACGGAGCTATCCTCATAGAAGAAATGCAGGCAAAGGGAGGAAAAAAAATGTCCTCTGCCGACTATTTAAGAGGACACTCACTGGAAAAAGGAATAATATTGAATTAATAACAAACCTTTTCCATGTTAATACGTAAATATTAGTATAAACGGAAATGAAACTTCGAGAGGTGGTAATATGAATACTTATCAGTTAGAGTACTTACTTTACCTGCTTTTTATTGCAGTGGCTATCTACTCAATATATGCGCAGTTCAAGGTAAGTTCAACCTTCAACAAATATTCCCGTATACCTAATGCCCGTGGTTATACAGGTGCTGATGTGGCACGTATACTGCTGGAAATGTCTGGTATACACGATGTACAGGTAGAACCGGTAAGGGGTAGTCTTACAGATCATTACGATCCCACCCACAAGGTATTAAGGCTTTCCGAAAGTGTGTATAGCTCATCAAGTGTGGCAGCCCTTGGAGTAGCTGCCCACGAAACAGGTCATGCAGTACAGCATCATGTTGGTTATGCGCCTCTTACCATGCGTGCAAGCATATTCCCTGCTGTAAGCTTCAGCAGCAAGCTTGCCATGCCCCTTATAATTATCGGACTTATGATGGGATACCTTTCCCACAATATGTTTATTGCCCAGATAGGTGTTATACTCTTTTCCGTAGTGGTATTATTCCAGATAATAACATTACCTGTTGAGTTCAATGCCTCATCAAGAGCATTACGCATGCTTCAGACAAACGGTTTTCTTAACGATGACGAGATGAAGCCTGCACGTAAGGTGCTGTGGGCAGCTGCCATGACGTATGTTGCAGCCGCTGCCACATCCATTATCCAACTTCTCAGGCTGATACTCATTGTATCAGGTGGCAGAAGGGACGACTAAAAAATGACCTCTGAGCCGACAAAAGCGGTTCAGAGGTTTTTTCTATTCCCTTGCCTTGCCCGGAACAACTCCAAGGAGCAATATAAGGACAACATACATACTACATATAAACACCATTGCACCAATCAGTCCCTTTACCTGAAAAAGGGATATGCCTGCCCTTTCCACAACCAGCTTAAGTGTAAGACAGGCAAGGGAAATTGCTGCAAGGGGCTTAAGCAGGATATTATTCAGGTAAAGCCCCGTTTTCACCTCGGAAGATACTACAAAACAGCTTGCACAGGCCGTTACAACGGCACACAGGAACCAACCGAATATATATGCCTCTATTCCATACATCGGTACAAAGATAATGACAAAAAGTATATTAAACACGGAGGATAAGAGGTTTGCAAGGAAAATAAAAACCTGCTTGCCCAGACCATTAAGTATCCCTGAAAGTGTAACCTGAAAGTAAATAAAGGGGCATATCACACCCAACAACCTGAGCATAACACCTATATTCTCCTGACCGTATATGACCATACCCAATTCATCAGGCAAGGTCATAAATAATCCTGCTGTTCCGATACCTATAACGGCAGTAAATGTCAGGGATTTTTCTATAGCTGACGACAGAGTTCTCATTCTGCCTCCCGCACTTGCCTCTGACACCGCCGGCATAAGGGCAGTTGCAAGGGCAGTAAGGAGGGACGAGGGAAACATAACAAGAGGCATTGCCATACCACAGAGCTGACCGTAAAGAGAAACCGCCTCACTCCTTGGAAGACCATACAGTTCAAGTCTTGAAGGAATAAGGAAGTTTTCGGCACTTGAAAGCAAGGAGCCTGTTACACGGTTAAGGGTAAGGGGTATTGCAAGGCAGGCTATCATCATACCTATCCTTCTGTAGGAAAGTTCAGCCCTGACCATGTGGTGCTTTCTTGCAACAGCCCTAAACAACACATATACACAGGAAATAATCTCACCTGCCGCCATACCTATTACAGCCATGGCACAGGCTGCTTCCAGTCCCTTTCCCAGCATGGAAAATGAAAGTATGTATACAACAAGCATACGGGTACACTGTTCCAGTACCTGACACTGAGCCGGCACCTTTGCCTCCTGCATACCGAAAAACCAACCCCTTATACATGAGCCGGCTGCCATAAAGGGAAAACAGATAGCCAGAATACGCATTGAAAGAAGGGTTCTGGTATCCTTTAGCAGAAATGTACATATATACGGTGCACCGAAATATACTACAACTGATGCAACAAGGGACAAAGCAACGGATATTGAACCGGCTGTCAGAAGTATACGATGCATATTACCATAGGCATTCTTTGCCTTCTGCTCCGCAGTAAGCTTTGAAACAGAGGTTGATAACCCTGCCGAGGAAAATGCCCATACAAGCATATAAATGGGTGAAATAAGCTGATATAACCCCATACCCTCTGCACCTATTGCATTTGACATAAAAACACGGTAGAAAAAACCCAGAAGTCTTGTTATAATATTAGCCAGAGTAAGTATCATGGCGGAACGGACAACTGTGTGCCTGAACATAGCAATACCTCACTACTTTATTAGTTAAGTATATATTTTTCCTAAAAAAATATGCCATAAAAAAGGAGCAAACCTATGTTTGATATTCAAGAGGAATTAAAAAAATTACCGGAAAGTCCCGGTGTATATATAATGAAGGATGCAGATGAACAGATAATATATGTAGGCAAAGCGAAGATACTTAAAAACCGTGTAAGGCAGTATTTTCAGAACTCATCCAACCATTCTCCAAAGGTAAAAAGTATGGTAAGCCATATAGACAGCTTTGAATATATTGTTACAGGCAGTGAGGTAGAAGCCCTTATACTGGAAAATAACCTTATAAAGCGTCATTCACCCAAGTACAACATTATGCTTAAGGATGACAAAACCTATCCATATATCAAAGTTACTGTAAACGAACCATACCCCAGGGTATTTATGACAAGGCGGCATTTAAAGGATAAGGCAAGGTACTTCGGTCCCTTTTCCAGCTCCCTTAATGTAAGGGAAAACATAGAACTTGTCAACAAAATATGGCCTATAAGGCGCTGTCTTAAAAAATTTCCCAGGGATTTTAATAAAGAGCGACCCTGTCTTAATTACCATATAGGACAGTGTCTTGCCCCCTGTACAGGGAAGGTTAACGAAATAGAATATAACTCAAATATTTCAGAAGTTCTGGACTTTT